>NZ_JBHTYV010000002.1:0-124507 GCF_042790635.1 Paenibacillus sp. NPDC056722
ATATTTTCTTCAGCTGAGCTAAAATAATATAATCTCTATGCGGACACACCCTCAAAAAATAGCCCTCCATTGAATGGAAGACTATTTTCCAGATTTAAATAATTACATTTTCGTAATATTTTACACTCTATTTCTCTTGGCTTTGTTCCAACTGAAAAGGATACGCCCAATACCGATAACTGACGCAATTACAAGTATTGTTGTATTCCAAGTCCAAGCCCCAGCACCATATATTAATGCCTGAGTCACTACCATAACGATAGCTACGCTAAACCCTAAAATTATAACCACATCCGGTGCTTTACTGCCTTCTCTTTGTTTTTTCTTGTAGATGTTAAAAAATAAGCTGAACAAAATAATAAAGATCAGAATCGCAACTAGATAAACATTCATTTAAATCCCCCTCTTATATCAGCCTAACATGTCATATCCAAAATCTGTATGAGTCATTAATTCTAAATTTCCGACTACATTCGACATAACAAGTCGCAAGAAACGAGAAAGAATGAAAGGGGGGAGAATTGTAAGAGAGGGAGAATTGTAAGAGAGGGAGAATTGTAAGAGAGGGAGAACTGTAAGAGAGAAAGCGTTCGCCTGAAAGCTTTCCGCTGGAAAGCTCGCACCCGTAGCCCAGGCTGTCGCCAGATTTCAATCGCTAATATTGAAGTGAAATTAAAATCCAAACTGAAGAGCAGGCGTAAAGACTGGTGAAGTTAGGGGCAGGACGCAAATTCTCCCTCCCCTTCCCCGTCTCAACAGTGAAACAATGCTTCTCCTCCCCAACTAACGGCATTTTTGTACCTTATTTTTCTTCAATATAGATAAATAAGTTAAATAAGAGCATTATTGTATCTTATTTTTCAAAAAAAGAAGTTGAATGGGGTATTCTGGAAGATTTAAGGTACAATATTGCACTTAATCTCCATTAACCCCTACTTACAGAGGATTTAAGGTACAAAAATGCCGTTAATTCCACTTCGGGAATTCTAATAATAATTCATAACGTCATACTCAAGAATAGCCCCGTAAAACCATACCTACGTATTAAAAAAACAAGCTGTCCCTAAGTGTCAGGAACAGCTTGTTAATATCATACTCGTTCAGCGCAGATTACTCCGCTTTTTTATCAAGCAAATTCAGGATGATCGTAACTGCCTCTGCTCGTGTTGCTGTCCGGTTAGGCGCAAATTGGTTCTGGCCAACTCCGCCTACCAGACCTTCACTCGCAGCAGCTGCAATGTAAGGAGCAGCCCATGCCGGTACATCTTTGGCATCTGTAAAGGTTAGTTTAGCTTTAGGATCCACAGTAATTCCCAGAGAGCGTACGATCATGACCGTCAATTCCGCACGAGTCAGCTTCTGTTCTGGACGGAAAGATCCGTCATTGTATCCGCTGATAATCCCTTTAGATACCGCTTGTGCTACATAGGACTTCGCCCATGCCGGAATTTTATCCAAGTCCTTGAAGGTAGCACTATCGCTGTTCTCTGGAAGCTGCAATGCACGGGCCAGCATCGTGATGAACTCGGCACGGTTCACTTCCTTGTTCGGACGGAATGTGTTGTCGTCATAACCATTGACGAATCCGGCAGCAACAGCCTTTTGAATAGCTGCTGCTGCCCAGTGACTGCCAGTATCCGTCAACACAGGCTTCGCAGGCACATCCGTGCTTCCACCATTGGTTGCTGGCGCATTTGTCGGTGCAGGCGTCTGCGTTGGAGCTACCGACGGAGTAGCCGATGGCTTAGCCGAAGGTGAAGGCGTTGGTACAGACGGTGCAGATCCTCCTGTTGTCGGACTAGTAGTCGGTGTTGGCGTCGGTGTCGGAACCACTGGTGTAGGCGTTGGCACTACAGGTGTTGGTGTTGGATTAGTTGGTACTTCGCCGTCATTCTCTTTCTTGATGATACCAAACTGATCAATGATAAATGGTTCTGCATTATTCTTGTTCTGGTCGATCTCATACGTCACGGCAGTCAGCTTGTCACCATCTACAGTGATGCCAACAAAGTTCTGAACCTGACCGCGCTTAGGACGGGTGTTGTCGCTTGGGTCAGGACCGTATGGAGCGGCATGGTTCTCATCTGCCACTTCAAAGAGGTTATAATAAGCCTCTCCCAGGGCAGGCTTTTGATTCTTGTAATAGACCTTTGCTCCCGCTGTTGCCGGAATGAGATAGATTGAACCATCCGGGTTGACTGTATATTCTACAGTTTTTCCAGCGAGCGTTTCTGTAATCTTCTCTGTAGCTGCAGCAGTACCGTCAGCCTTGATCGGCTTGGTACGGGCATAGATATGGTCATGTCCTTGCAGGACAAAGTCAATACCCAGCTCGGCCATAATCGGAGCAATTTTAGTTCTTACGCCATTCGAACTCATAATATCTTTATCCGTTGCGTGATTGGATGTTGTGTATGGACCTTTATGAATATTCACAATAATCCAGCGAGCACCGGCTTTATGAGCCTCTTGTACATCTTTCTTCAACCACTCTACTTGCTCGTTGCTGAAGTTAGCATATGGGTCAGAATTCTCGTTGCTGTTCAGGACCACGAAATGAGCGTTGCTGTAATCATAGGAATAGTAAGCTCCAGTCACAGTCGCTGAACCAGCGGCTTCCTGAATATTGAAATGCTCATAGAAGGCATTTGCTTTATCTTCATGATTACCTGCCGACGGGGCAATGGTTGTGTTAAGCAGACTATCCTGCGAATGGCCAAGCAGCCAATCCCACTGCGTCTCATTGGTTCCTGTGTCCACAATATCTCCGTTGTGAACAACGAATTCGGCATTCGGCACAGTCTTCAGTGCTTTTGCCAGCGTCTCGGCAGATAGAATCGCTTCATCTTCTGATTTTGCTTGAGTATCTGCCAGGTCAACGAAGGTAAATGCCCCCGATTTAGCCGCAGTACGGAAGGTTCCCGCCGCACTCCAAATACCCAATGTCTCATCACCTACACGGAAGTAGTAAGATGTATTATCTTTAAGTCCTGCCGCTTCCACTTTATGCACCATCTCTCCCTTAGCATTCGTGGAGACAGACGATCGGCCAGCAAACTTAGTTGCTAGAGTAAAGTCCGGGGTAGTTCCAGTATTCTCTACTACTTGCAGATCATTTCCCTTAGAAACCAGCGGTGTATACCAAGTAAAGCCTTTCGCGCTGGTAGGGTCACCGTTAAAGGTTACTGTCACTTTGCTCACAGAAGGTTGAGCCGCGATCACGCCCGCGGAGTTGGTTCTGCCGCTTACCGCTTTAATTACAAACTGATAGTTCTTCGATGCATCTTGTGTTTCCACTGTATAGCTGTAAGAGGTTACTCCGTCCTGAGCCGGAACCAGTGTACTCCAGTTAGGGGATACCAGATCATTCTTCTCATAGATACGGTAGCCAGATACCGGTGAACCGGAAGCTGGAGCATTCCATGTCAATGTCGTCTTTCCTTCTTCACCAGCAACCGCTTGGGCTTGCTGTACAGGAGAAACCTTCACATCCGACTTTTGAATGCTGTATTGATCATACAGATCCGTTGTTCCGCCGGTAGTTGTTGTATAAGCTTGGAAAGTCAACTTGTCGCTTGTAATCGTTACACCTGTGAACATTTCCTTGCCAGGCTGTTCGTATTTAGCTGCAAAAGGGAATGGACCCGCCTTCTCGTTAACGTTATATTTCTTGTTACCAGCAGCATTCGTAATCAGATACAGCGTACCGCCTGGATCTTTAACCTCACCGTCCGCATCCGGTACGATATCCGTTAGCGGTTCATTGTTTAGCATTTGATAGCTGCGTGTATAAGTGTGGTCATGCCCGCCAATGACCATATCAATACCCAGTTCGTCGAACACCTTCGTTAATTGAGTCCGGTAGAACAGAACATCAGCGTCTTTCGTGTGGCTGGCTACAGAGTATGGCGATTTGTGCAACAGTACGATTTTCCATTTCTTATCTGTCTTGGCTACTTCATTGCGCAGCCATTCTACTTGCTTGTAGTAGATTTCATTATTGGCAACGTTGGTGCTTGTGCCATAATATTCGGTGTTAATGATCATAAAGTGTGCAGGGCCGTAGTCCAGCGCATACACTGAGCCGTCCGGCTTAGCGCCTGTGTTCGACACATTTGGCAGATTAAAGTGTCCTGCATAGTTGCTGTAGTTCTTGCTCTCATGGTTACCGACGAGTGGAACGAGTGGTGTATTCTTCAAAATGGCCTTTGGCTTATCAAAGAACCATCCCCACTGCTCTTCCAGATCACCGTTATCCACCAAATCGCCGGAGTTCAGAATGAATTCCACACCCGGGAACTTACCAAGGCCCTCTTGCAGCGTATGATTCCAGATATCAAAATCCGCCTCACTAGTACCCTGAGAGTCCGTAGTATAGAGGAATTGGAATGCCTTATTGTCAGCTTTTTCTGTGGTGAATGTTCCGATATCACTCCAGTTTCCAGCTTGTCCATCACCAACACGGTAAGCATAGGCTGTCCCCGGCTGCAAGCCTTCCGCAAGCGCTTTATGGCTGGTGATTACTTTGGTTTTGTTAGCAGTTTTGTCCGCCTTGGACTGAAACACGCTGGCAGGTGTGGATGTTCCCTCGAAGCTCAGGACTCCGGCTTCCGGAAACTGACCATCAACTAATTTCGAGGCTTCTACTACCTCCAGCTTGGTGCCCGTTATCGTCTCCGATGCATACCAGGCAAATCCCATACTAGTCTGCGGATTGCCGTTGAATGTCAGGGCAATCGATTCCGGCTTTCCTGCACCCGGAACCACAGGGTCCACTGGAGGATAAGCAATCAGGCTCATCGCCCAATAAAGATCGGAGCTGGATCCTCTGCCCTGATGCACTTCAGCCGAAAGCTCATTGTTTCCGTCCTGAAGATTCGCCTTAATAATCTCTGTAAGATCGACTTTCGCCGTATTGGGATTACCATTGTTAAGCGTGCTCTTCGTTAAGTAATTGACAGGGCCTGCCGGCATACCTTCACGGTAAATTTCTGTGCCGTTCAAGTACAGGATCATGCCATCGTCGAATCCGAAAGATCCCATGATCCGATTATACGCACCAAGCTGAGCAGTATTTACATTCAGATTAGTACGGAAATAGGACGTCATATATTTATTGGATTTATCTCCGCCGTAACTAATTTCTGTTTTCAGTGGGCCAAATTCGGAGGTGCTGACTCCGCTGCCATCATCTTTGTACCCTAGTGGAGCTTGTCCTGATTTCCAAGTGGAATCATCATAGACAGCCTGCCATACTGTACCTTGATCGGTACCGTTATCGAGATACTTCCATGAAGCATTGCCTTCCAGTAATGTCAGAGGTTGAAGTGCCAACGCCCGCAGGTCTGCACCTTCGTTATTATCCGCTGCATAAACGGTAAATCCGTTCGCTGCAATCCCCAATACCATAATCAGGGCTAGTGTCATCGATACCGCTTTTTTAAACAACTTACTCATTTGGGCCTCCCCTATACGTGGTGTTTTTATTTATGTACCGGTTTATGGTAACAACCCAATGTGTTCACTATGTGAGAAGGAACTCAAGAGAACGTAAAAAAACCCTGCAAAACAGGGCTTCCTTTACACACTATTTGAACAAGCACACCAATAAATGGAATAGCGCATCCTTTTTAACAGAAAAAAAATCCTCCGACACAAGTTAGCGCATGGTCGAAGGATTTTGAAATACCTACTACACAGGTTCAGTTAAGACAGAGGAATCACTTGGCAGCAATGGAGCGTTAGCATCCGTACTCTCCTGATCAGCAGGCACACCCGCCAACAGATAGACACGAGACTCGTAAGGCCGCAGAGCTACCGTCTCGATAGATTCGCCCGAATCTACAGCATAATTATGCAGCATCAGTTGATGAGAATCGAAGTGTAATTCTGCAGGCAAATCGAACAGAGCTTCCTGGGCAGTCAGATTCGACATCACGAGCAGCTTCTCAGCGCCAAGCGTACGGGTATAGGCGTAGATGCATTCATGGTCAGCCAGCAGCAGATCATAGGTACCATAGATCGCCACTGAATGCTGCGCCCGGAGCGCGATAAGCTTTTTATAATGATGATAAATGGAGTCCGGGTCCTGCTGCGCACGTTCGACGTTGATCTCCAAATAGTTAGGATTGATCTTCATCCACGGCTCCCCGCTGGTAAAACCGCCATTCTCGCTGCCGTCCCATTGCATCGGTGTTCTGGAATTGTCACGTCCGTTCTTCCAGATGACCTCCATGATCTCCTCATGGCTACGACCGGCTGCGGTCTCAATGCGATACATATTCTTCATTGCCACATCGTCGTAATCATCCATGGAGTCGAATCTCACATTCGTCATCCCGATTTCCTGCCCCTGATAAATAAACGGAGTTCCCTGCATGAGAAAATACATCGTTGCCAGCGATTTGGCCGATTCCAGCCAGTATTCGCCGTCGTTCCCCCAAGTGGAGACAGAACGCGGCTGATCATGGTTCTCGATAAATAGCGCGTTCCAGCCCCGGCCCTCCAGCCCTTTCTGCCAGCGGGACAAAGCGGATTTTAGCGCAATGATATCAAGCCCGCCGGTAACACTCTTATTCCACAAGGCCAAATGTTCAAATTGGAAAATCATATTGAACTTGCCCTGCTTCTCACCCACCCACTGCTCTGCCTGCTCAACGCTTACTCCACTCGCTTCGCCAACTGTCATGATATCGTAGCGGTCAAAAGTCTCCTGCTTCAGTTCCTGCAGAAACTCGTGAATGCCTTCCCGGTTCATATGACCGTCTGTCGATGGAACATAAGGGAGGTTATTAGGATTCGGAAGATTAGGAAAGCCCGCTACCTTCTTGATATGTGAAATGGCATCCACCCGGAAACCATCGATCCCCTTGTCCAGCCACCAGTTGACCATACCATACAATTCCTGGCGAACCTCCGGATTCTCCCAGTTAAGATCAGGCTGTCTCTTGGAGAAGACATGCATGAAATATTGCCCGCTCATCTCGTCCAGCTCCCACGCAGAGCCGCTGAAAATACTCTCCCAGTTGTTCGGCTCATGGCCATCGACCGGATCGCTCCAAATATAATAATCCCGTTTCGGATTATCCTTGCCTGAACGCGCCTCAACAAACCACGGATGCTCGTCCGAGGTATGGTTAATGACCAGATCCAGAATGAGCTTCATCCCCCGGGCGTGCACCTCACGCAGCAGTTGATCGAAGTCCTCCATGCTGCCGAACTCTTCCATAATGTCCTGATAGTCAGAGATATCATATCCATTGTCATCATTAGGGGATTTATAGATCGGGCAAATCCAGATGACATTAATCCCAAGGTCCTGCAAATAATCCAGTCTGGAAATGATCCCCTGCAAATCGCCGATACCATCTCCGTTGCTGTCCATAAAGCTTCTCGGGTAGATCTGGTAGGCTGCAGCCTCTTTCCACCATGCTCTATTCATGTATACGCTCCTTTAAATAACTACGGTTTAAGTTTAGTCAGGAAAATATTTTCCTGATTTTCATTCAAAACACCCTATAAACTTATTAATCACATCAAAAATACATTATTTTCGGTAAAAAAACATAAAATCAATAGGAAATTATTTTCCCATAGCGATCATTATAGGATTTTTTATTTTCCCGGTCAATACATATCTTTGGATTCTAACGGGATTCCATGATATGCTGGTGTCGCATGAGAACTGGATAACAAGCCTGGAAAGTTATGGTGATCTGAAGTGAAAGTAACCATTAAAGATATCGCCAAAATGGCCGATGTCTCTATCTCCACCGTTTCGAGGGTGGTCAATAACAGCAAGCCCGTCAACGATGAGGTACGCAAGCGGGTGCTCGACGCCATTAAGCAAACCAATTACCGGCCTGATCTCACTGGCGGTAGCGCCGGAGGCAGCAATGACAATCTGATCGGTGTCATTATTCCGCAGAGCAACAATACAGTGCTGGACGATTTCAATCTCGGGATTCGCAATCTGGCGGAGTTATATGGCTATGAAGTGATCGTAGGGTTGACAGATAGCAGTATGGAGAGTGAGCTGCACTATCTGGATTTGTTCAGACGTCTTGGCACCCGGGGAAATATTCTGGTGGGATCGGTACCGCAGCAGGAACACCTGGACCTTATCGCGGCTTCGTCCGTACCTTGTGTTCTGGCCGGACAAGCTTCACAGATCCCCGCCTTACCTTCTGTGCACCTGGACAACATCACTGCTTCTTATGAAGCGGTAACCTATTTGATCCAAAAGGGGCACCGCAGCATCGCCATGATTCGTGCGGCTGGCGAAAGTGCAGTTGGAGGCGATCGTTACCGTGGTTACCGGCAGGCACTTGAAGATGCGGGGATACATATCGATGAGAGCCTGGTTGTGGAAAGCGGGTTCTCGGTGGAAAACGGGCGGCTGGCAATGAAAAACATCCTGAGTAGCGGGCAGCAACCTACAGCCGTATTCTGCTCGACAGACTGGATGGCGGTGGGGGCGATGAATTATCTCATCGACAGCGGCCTGCGCATCCCTGAGGATGTGGCTGTCTTTGGTTTTGACAACAGCTATGTGGCCTCCCTTGTCCGCCCGAAGCTGTCCTCTGTGGAATATTCCGGCACAGAAATAGGGAGAACAGCGACGCGGACCCTGATCAAGCTAATCAAGGGCGAGGCGGTCTCCCCCAGCCATGCCAATGTGGCGCATCATTTGAAGATTCGGGAAAGTACGGGTTAGGGAGGTTAACTTCCCTGATCCGTTTTTTTAGATCCGCTGAAAATTATTGAGCAAAACCTATCCGTGGATGCACATGCTCCTTAATATCAAGCGTAACGGCCTGAATGGATGTGATAGGGATGTACATCTCCTGATATTCTGTTACGTATTTGAGATACTTGTCTCCAGTTTCCTTCAGCACTCCGCCTCTGACACTAGTACCGTCAAGAAAATGTATTGCGACTTCTTTTCCCTCTAAAGCTTCCATCATAATACTTCCTCCTTCTCTTGCAGTATTTTTTTACAGATGGGTAATAATCTTGTCGATAATTCCATATTCCAGCGCTTCCTCAGCGTTCATGAAGAAATCACGGTCCATATCCTTCTCGACCTTTTCCACAGACTGCCCCGTTCTCTCAGCTGTAATCTGAACCACTTTGGACCGCAGTTGCAAAATACGCTTCGCGCTGATGGCGATATCACTGGCTTGCCCCTGCGCGCCGCCACTTGGCTGATGAATCATAATCTCACTGCTCGGAAGCGCACACCGTTTTCCTTTCGCCCCGGATAGCAATAGTAAAGAACCGAAGGACATGGCCATTCCTGTGCAAATGGTGTTCACCTGCGGCTTGATTAACTGCATCGTATCGTAAATACTAAAGCCAGCGGTAGTGACACCACCGGGACTGTTAATGTACATATGGATGTCTTTGTCCGGATCTTCTGCCGCGAGGTAGAGCAGCTGGGCTACGATACTATTAGCCATTCCATCTTCAATCTGCGACCCCACGAATACAATCCGGTCCTTCAGCAACCGGGAATAAATATCATATGATCGTTCTCCCTGGCCGGTCTGTTCGATAACATACGGAACATAACTCATTGTATATTGCCTCCATCTCTCAATTATGTTTTGTGTTCTGACCCGTAAACGTCCCAGGGACCCGAAAGGATACGCCGCCCGCGCCAATTTTTTTTGCCGACTGCGTATCTTCATCTATACTTTATTCGTTTATTATTAAGAAGGAACAGAATTCCACCTTGCTGTAAAAAGGAGATGGCCCACATGATGACCTTTAATGATCAACCTGCCGGCATGATGCCGGATGCCCATACGACCACATTGCTGCAAGCTGCCCTGAAGCGTTATTGTCTCTCATTGACCCAATCACCTTGGGATGCGGAAGATCTCGCACAGGATACCTGGATCAAAGTACTTAGCTATCTGCAAAAAGCAGAGCACAGAAATATCGAGGCACTGCTTCTGCGAACCGCCAGAAATACATGGATAGATACTGTACGACGCAAGATGACCTTCGCCCGAATTCTGGGACTTCAGCCTCCAGCGGCAGAAGGTATGGAAGACAGCGGCACCGCCGGAACTGAAGCTGCTTTCCAGGCTCTGCTGGAGCATTTGTCACCGCTGCAGCGGACGGTCTTTCTGCTCCGCGATGTGCTTGGGCATTCCGCCCTGGAAGCGGCGGAGCTGCTGAACACCACGGAAGGCGCGGTCAAGGCTGCACTGCACCGGGCACGCCAATCCCTGCCAGACGTACGGAAAGAGCTAGCAGATGAAGGGCCGCGCTGGCGGAAAGATTCAGACTACCTGCTTCACCTCCAGCGGCTTGCCGCCGCCTATGAGAAAGGACAGGTTGCAGAATTGATCCGACTGTCGATGCTTGATACGGTGCGGGATATTGTCGTTGCTGTGGCTGTAACATCTGGCCAAACGATCACCGCTGGAGGCTACGGAGCGACTGGCTGGACAGGACAGCCTGAGATGAGAATGATCGCTTAATCTAATTCAAATACTGGGACTGCAAGGAGAGCGATGATGAGACATATATTAGTACTTGGAGGAACACGTTTTTTTGGCAAACGCCTGGTGGAACGCCTCCTGGAGGATAAAGATTGCGAAGTGACAATCGTGACACGCGGGGAAACCGCAGACTCCTTCGGTAACCGTGTCCGCAGAGTTCACGTTAACCGTAGGGATCAAGTCGCTCTGGCTGACGCGGTAGGAGACCGGGAATGGGATGTCGTCTATGACAACATCTGCTTTTCACCTAACGATGCCGCAGCGGCCTGTGCTATTTTTAACGGCAAAGCCAAGCGTTACATCCTGACCTCAAGTCTGTCGGTCTATGATTTCAGTGATCGGATGATCACTGAAGAAGATTTTGATGCGGCGGCGTACCCGCTGCAATATGGTGAAGCAGAGGACTTTAGCTATAAAGAAGGCAAAAGACTGGCCGAGGCCGTTCTGATCCAGCGTGCCTCTTTTCCAGTAGCTGCCGTCCGGATTCCGATTGTGCTTGGCACGGACGACTACACACGCCGGCTGCATTTTCATATTGAACATATCCGCGGGGGTGAACCTATCGCAATTGATCCCCAGCCGCAAATGTCCTTCATCCGTTCCGATGAAGCTACAGATTTTCTGTATTGGCTAGGGGGTTCCAATATCACCGGACCTGTCAATGCCTGCTCGAATGGCGCCCTGCAGATGGGCGAACTGCTCAGCCATGATTGAAACTGTCGTCGGGCAAAAGGCTATGATTGTGGAAGAGGCTCCAACGGAGCATAGCTCTCCATTCTATATCCGCCAGCCGTGGTTTATGGACACAACAAAAGCCAGGTCGGCAGGATACTCCTTCCTCGACCTGGCTACATGGATGCCAGAACTGATCACTTCGTTAAATCGTTCATATGAGTGAAACTGTCAAATTATAGCGAAAAATTGCCCGGGTAATATTTGAAAAAAGCAAGCCCGGCTCTAGGCTGAACTTGCTTTAGGGTAAGGAACAACGGTTTCCGTAGCCGAAGATGCAGCATCACTACTCTCCGCCTTTAACCGTTTCCCTAGCGGAAGTGATTCGGAATGATTGACCGAATCGCTTCCGCTATTTATTTTGAACACATTGATCTCCTGGAACAGCTTCTGTGAGATTTCATGAATATCAACAGCCTGCCGGGCAATGGCGGCGATGGACTGATCCTGCTGAATGCTGGAAGCATTCACTTCCTGTACCCCTGCTGCTGTCTCCTCAGCAATAGCAGCCACGGAGTGCACAGACTCGGCAAGCCGGGTATTCATCCCGCGCGTCTCATCCACCTTGTCATGAATATGGCCGATCTGTTTGCTGATCTCGGCAATCGACTGGTCAATCGCCACAAAAGATGCCAGCGTCTCCTCAACCTTCTCTTCTTGCTCCTCCAGATTCCCGCGTGTCTCCAGCATATCTTTCTGGAAGTCTTCCATCCCTTGTTGAAGTTCAGCGATAATCTCGCGAATATGCCCTGAGGAAACCTTCGTCTGATCGGCCAGTTGTCTAACCTCATCTGCGATCACTGCAAAACCTTTGCCGTGCACCCCGGCTCTAGCAGCTTCAATCGCAGCATTCAGTGACAAAATGTTCGTCTGGCTGGAAATTTCCGTGATGGTCTGGGTAATCCGCGAAATATCCCGCGACTGTTCAGCAAGCCTGTCCAGCGTATGATACACTTTGCCCACTGATTGACGGGACTGCCCCGAAACTTCCCGAAGGGCGGTTATCGCTGCCGAACCACTGCGTGTATTTAGATTGGCCGTTTCACTGGTCGTCAACATGACCTCTGTATACTCCGTGATCTCTTGAATGCCGCGCTCCAATTCCTGAATCAGTCCGGCACTCTGCTCAGACTGCCCGGCCTGTTGATCCGCGCCGGATGATATATCCTGGATTGTTCTGACGATATCCTGGTTCGTATGAGCAGTAATGGCTGACGATTGCTGGAAAGAATTCGAATAATCCGCCAGCGTAGAAGCCACCGTCTGTGTCTGCTGCAGCATTTCTCTAACCCGGCCCACCATATGGTCAAAATGATGACTTAAACGCCCAAGCTCATCGTTATACGGAGAATTGATTTGTTCCCTCAGGTCTCCTTCGGATATTTTGCGTAATGCCGCTTGCAGCTTACGAACAGGATTCAGGAACGAACGAATCAGCACCACAGCAATCACAAAGGTGAAGATCAAGACAAAGATAGCTGCATAGAGCACAACTGCATTGGTATTCTTCAGCAGATCAAAGGACACTCCTTGGGCTTGCTCGGCATTTTCTGCCGCCGCAGCGTACAGCTTCCCATTGCTCTCCAGCATGATGCCGTTTAGCTCCTGTGCCTTCGTATGTAATTCGTCGATTTTATCTAGAACGGTCATCGGATCGAGACTGCTGTCATTCAACGTCTGAACCAACTCGTCGACAACGCCCGTATACTCTTTGGCATGACCCTGCAATTGCTGCAGTTCCTCCTGTGCAGGTGTACCCGATCCAAACTCTACTTTAGCCATTTCCGCATATAATTTCTTCTCCTTCTCCTTGAAAGCATCGGCCCATTCCAGATCACTTGTCCCGGCCAGCGAGGCTTCCACACTCTTCATTTCCTGCAGCAGCTGCGTAAGCGTAGAGACTGTGATTCTATTTTCCATCTCTGTTTTTTGCGTTTCCATGGATTTCTCGATCTGATTGATTTTGTACCCCTGGTAAACAGCCACCCCTAAAAAAATCAGTGCCACAGCGGAAAAGCTCAGGATCAGCTTCCATTTCATCGAAAGATGCATGCGGGTTACCTTCAAAAGAATCATCCCTCCATCAAAAGCCTCATGTGCAAGTAGGTACATTCTACCAACACATATTGATTGTAGGAGCCAGATATTAAATGTTCCGCACAGTTTTGTTCGGCGAACGTAAAGATTGTTTTAACAATGTGTGAAAGTGAAGGGTACAGCTAATACGAGTCCAGAGGGTTCCCTCGACCGAAGGTCCGTTCCTGCTCGACTTTGGTCTGGGGAAAATTCTGGACTTGAGATTGTTCTGGTCAGGACAGGACACTTGCTATACTTCTACGTGGACATACATACTTTTGGTAAAAGGGGATTACATCATGAAATCAAACGTTGGCAGCACGCCTGCCACAAGTACTAACGGGGATATGGAACGTATTCGCTCCGCCAGACGGGGATTACTTGTCTTTTTTGCAATACTTATCCCGCTCTCCATTCTTGGTTATGTGCTATCAATGAAACAAGAGATCTATGTCCTGTTCCTGATGTGGACACCGGGACTGGCCTCCATCTTCACCCGCTTGATACTGCGTGAAGACATATCAGACATCTCCTTGAAAATTGGCGGAAAGCGTACACTGAAGACCTTGCCTTTTATACTACTGTTTCCTGTAGTTATTGGTCTTGTCGGCTACGGAATCGCTTGGATCACAGGCCTGGTACAATTCGACACACCGGATACATTCATCAAAGCCCCACCTGCGGTTATATTCACGGGACTATTACTCGTGCAAATGGTTCTAGGCACAGCTTTAGGCGTGATTAGCAGTGTCGGCGAGGAACTGGGCTGGCGTGGCTATATGCTTACTCGACTGATTGACGCCCGCGTTCCCCAACCGATACTTATCAGTGGACTCATCTGGGGCGTATGGCATCTTCCCTTGATCCTTGCCGGGAACTATTATTCAGGGCCGTATCCTGTGCTCTCCGTTATCCTGTTTATGATTTCGATTACCTCCATGGGATATGTCATTGGGCGCCTGCGGTTAACAACCGGTAGCTTGTGGGCTGCGACGTTCCTGCATGCCTCATGGAATGCTATCATTCAGGAAATCTTCGATGCCTTCTCCAAAGGGGATAACGCACTGCTCTGGACGGGAGAGTCCGGCATTCTGGTGGCTCTTGCCTTGCTGGTAGCGGCAGTAATCATTTCACGGAAACCGCTGTTGGCAAGAAAATTGTAATTATAACTGAACTTAAGATTTTTATATGGTTAAGGTTGTCATTGCGGAAAATGTTTGGACTTGCGGCCGCTGTTGTCTCCAGATTTCTTGGGATTATACCACTATTCGCGGATAAAATCCGGAGACAAAGGCGTCGCTTTCGCTCCTACAGTTCCAAAATTCCCCTCCATTCCGTTACCCATATGTTAAATTCCCCAGTTCAATCTATATAATATAAAAAGAAGCATTCCTGCCAAATACGGCTTTAGAATGCTTCTTTGCGCTAACCTGTACAGCGGACCGATCTTATTCCTCCCGCTCCTTATCATACATAAACCCTTGCTGTTTGAGAGTATTCCGGGCATCGCCGTACACAGGATTATTGGCATAGAAATGGGCGACCCAACTAGTCCAGCTTCGCTCAGGAAGACCTTGCTGCTGCAAGGATTGACGGTGCGTCTCATTGTAAGCTTGTAGTAGCCCAGTCTGATCAGGGTTGTACTGCTCTTCGTGGTAAACAGCTTCCATCGGCAGACGGGATTTCTTCGGGCTCTCCGCGCCGGGATATCCGACACACAGACCTGCGATAGGAAAAACGTACTTCGGCAGCTGCAATAGCTCAATCACAGCCTTCGTATTGCGGCGGACCCCGCCGATCGGAATGGTTCCGAGACCCAGCGATTCTGCGGCCGTGATTGCACCAGCCATAGCAAGACCAACATCAGCCGCCCCAACTAACAGCGCATCCACATCGGAAGCCGCTTCAAAAGGCTGGCCTTCTATCTCGCTTGCCAATCCCGCCCGGTAAAAGTCCATGCAGAACACGAGAAACACCGGTGCCTCGGCCACATGCTTTTGATTCCCGCTCAGTTCTGCGAGCCGCTGTTTCCGCTCCTGATTATGGACCGCGATGATCGTGAACTGTTGACCGTGGACCCAGGAAGGTGCGGCTTGAGCCGAAGCAATAATATTCTGCAAATCCTCCGTACTCACTGCCCGGTCAGAATAGTTCCGGTAAGAGCGGTGGTTCGTTAACGTTCGTATAACCTCATTCACAAAAGTTCATCCTTTCTGTCTTCACTAACTATAAAAACCTAAGGAATCCGCCGGGCAAAATCCACGAATTGGAACTTGTCCAAGCGGTGCCTCGATTCTGTATACTGAAACAAGGTTGTATCTTCCAGAAATACAAAGTTGCGGACAAGCACTACATGGGTCAGTCCGTTCAGATCCAGTAGCGCCCGATCCTCGTCCGTAGCCTCTTCGACAGAAATCTCCTTTTTGGCATAACTGATCACCAGATTCAATGTCTGCTCCAAATATTCATAGATAGAGCCCGCGGCCAGTTCCTCTGTTAGCAGAACGACTTTGTCCGGCCGAAAATAATCTTTGTCCAGGATAATACGCTCGCCTTCAATTTCGCGGACCCGGATTACCTCCCAAACAGGTGCCCCCGGCTCTATCTGCAAATAATCCGCAATAGACGGCGAAGCCCCGGTACAGACGGTCCTTTGTACAAGGGTACGCGTCGGACGGCCGATTTTACCCGACATCTCCTTGAAGCTGGTAAGCCCCGTGACCGGAAAGTTCATGCGCCCGATATCCAGCACATAAGAACCCTTACCTCTAATTTTCTGGATAAACCCGTGCTGTACTAGTAAATTTAGCGCTTTGCGGACGGTTTCCCGCGAGGTAGAGTACGAACTCATTAGTTCATTCTCCGAAGGCAGTTTGGTCCCAGGGGAAATCTTGCCTGACTGAATTCGTTTTGCATACGTATTAAAAATGCTCTGATATATATTTTCCTTCAATTCCATCACCGCTTACCATTTTACCATAATTCTATGTGAAAAAAAGAAACGGGCATTGTCCTTTGCTGGACGATACCCGTTTCTGCTTACACGATGATTGATTTTCTCTTACTCTGCATTCAAGCGAATTTTCAAGCTGACGTTCCGCCCAGCCGCTACTGCACCTGGCGCAGCTTCTTCTACGCCTGCAATGATATCCTGACCGTCCGGAATGATGATCGGTGTAATCAGCGGTAATCCTGCCGCAGAAATCGCCGCCATATCAAATTCCAGCAAGAGCTGCCCAGCCTTGACCTCGTCCCCGATATTGACATGGCTTGTAAAAGCGCTGCCTTTCAGGGACACCGTGTTGATCCCGACATGGATCAGTACCTGTACGCCAGTGCTATGCTCCAGAATAACGGCATGCTTGCTCTTGATGATATGTGCCACTGTACCATCGAAAGGCGCGATCACCCGTCCTTCCTCCGGCTCTATGGCGATGCCTTGCCCCATCTGTCTTTCGGCAAAAGCCGGGTCAGGAACGTTCTCCAGCGGTACCGCTTGACCCGTCAGTGGAGCATAAATATTCAGTACCCGGGTACCATCTTCCTCTGTAACGATGCCGGAAGATGGAATACCGGATTCAGCCGCCACGGAGGTAGCCGACCCTGCATCAACCTTATCGGTAGCGCTACCGGAAGCTTTCACACCTTGTACAGGAGTCTCTGTATGCGTTGCGTGATTCTCGGAAGCTGCTTTAGTTGTTACCGCAGCTGTACCAGCTGATCCTGCAGCAACTGCCCCCTCCCTACGTCCAGCAATTTTGCCATACAATACGGTTAAACCAAATGGCACAACTAGCACGATGCCCATCCCGATGAAGAACACACCCCATTGTTTTGGGAAGATCGATAGGAAGCCGGGAATACCCCCGATCCCAACCGAGGACGCCAACACATGGTTTATGGTTAACAGAACGCCGCCAATAGCCGAGCCGATCATCCCGAAAATGAATGGATATTTATAGCGGAGATTCACTCCGAAGATCGCTGGTTCCGTAATACCAAGGAATGCCGAGATCGAAGAAGTGGCTGCGAGCCCTTTCGCCTTTTGCTCTCTCAGCACAAGCATCATCGCAAGTGCCGCTGCACCTTGAGCAATATTGGAGAGTGCCAACATCGGCCAGAGGAACGTTCCGCCCTCGCTGCCGATCAATTGCACATCGACCGCGAGGAAGGTATGCTGCATCCCCGTAACCACGAGCAAAGCGTATAACCCGCCATAAAGCAATCCCCCGAGTGCTGGTAGCGTATTAAATACATGTACAAGGCCGGAGGTAATGGCATTACCCAGGGCAAAAGTTACCGGACCGATCACCGTAAACGCCAGGAAGCCGGTAATTAACAGTGCGACCGGGGCCACAACAAGTAACTTGATAGAATCTGCCACTCGTTTATTCAGGAAACCCTCAATCTTCGCCAAAATGTAAGCGGAGACCAAAACGGGCAGCACCTGTCCCTGATAACCGATTTTCTCAATATGCCAGCCGAAGAGATTCCAAACCGGTATCGTTCCCTTAGTAGAAGCTTCTGCATAGCCATAGGCACTGAGCAGATCCGGGTGAACCAGAATCAGACCGAGTACAATCCCTAACAGCGGACTGCCGCCGAACCGGTTCACTGCCGACCAACCGATCAGCGCAGGAAGGAAGGTAAAGGCAGTATTGGCAATCAGGTTAATAATAGAGGCGATGCCCGTCCACTCAGGATAGACCTGTACCAATGACTGGCCTTCGAAGAAAATCCCCGGACCGGTCAGAATATTGTTAAGTCCCAGCAGAAGACCTGAAGTTACAATAGCCGGAAGGATCGGAATGAAGATATCCGCCAGCGTTTTAATCGCCCGTTGAAGCGGATTCTGCTTCTTCCCGGCTGAGTTCTTGACATCCTCTTTGGATGAGCGTGGCCCGCCTGTAATTGCGATCATTTCATCATATACTTTATCTACGAGTCCCGGTCCAATGACAACCTGGAACTGGCCTTGAGAGGAGAAATGGCCTTTAACGAGATCGTTACTCTCCAGAAGCGCATGATCCACCTTGTCTTCATCCGCCAATGAAAAGCGAAGCCGGGTGACACAATGGGTAGCCACTTCAATATTGTCTTTGCCGCCGACGGCCCGAATAATCTCTTCTACATTTTTTTTATCAACAGCCATGGGATTCACTCCTTTATCACTGTATTTCCGTATTGATTCTTAGTTAATAACCCACATACACGAGGCATAAGGCGACAGCTTCAGCTCTGTTCCCAGTTCTGGAACCATCTCTGTATTGGCAATGAGCAGTTCATACGACTTGCCCGCCAGCGCTGCTTCTGCAAAAGACTCCGGCAGCGTGAATGTCGCCGGCTGGCCGCTGAAATTGGAGACTACCACCAGCGTTTCCTTGTCAGAGACCCGTGCATAAGCAAATACCTGGGGATGACCTTCATCCAGACGCTCATAACGGCCATCAGTCAGAACTGCCAGCGATTTGCGCAAGCCAATTAGCTTGCGGTAATGATGGAGAATCGAATCCGGGTCGTCTAACTGCTGCTGCACATTGATCTCCTGGTAACGCTCGTCCACCTTAATCCACGGCGTCCCCGTAGTAAATCCGGCCTGTGGACTGTCATTCCACTGCATCGGTGTGCGGGAATTGTCGCGGGAACGCTCCCGGATAATATCCATTGCTTCCTCTGGCGTTTTTCCCCGTTCCAGAAGAATACCGTACATGTTCCGGGACTCAATATCCCGCAGCTCGCTCATGTCTGTCCAATGAGGATTAGGCATACCAATCTCTTCCCCTTGATAGACATAAGGCGTACCTTGCAGACCATGCAGGGTAGTCGCCAGCATCTTAGCGCTTTCTACACGGTAACGTCCGTCATCGGCAAAACGGGACAACGCCCGCGGCTGGTCATGATTGTTGAAGAACAGCGCGTTCCAGCCCCCGCCTTCCTGCATGCCCTGCTGCCAGCGGGACAGAAGGCTTTTCAGAGCCTCAAAATCATACGGCATAAGCTCCCACTTCTGCCCGTTCGGATAATCCACCTTCAGATGATGGAAATTGAACGTCATAGAGAATTCCTTCTCATCCGGATTGGAATAACGGAGACAGTGCTCCAGCGTGGTGGAAGACATCTCTCCTACCGTGATCGCGTTGTAAGGACCAAATACCTGCTCATATAATCCTTTAACGTACTCATGCACCCTTGGACCATCGGTATAGTAGCGTCGTCCATCGCCGGGAAGAATGCTGCCATCATCGTCGGGGAACGCCTGATCCTTGGAGATGAGATTGATCACATCCATTCTGAAACCGCTAACGCCTTTGTCCGCCCAAAATCTCATCAGCTTAACGACCTCTTCGCGCACCGCCGGATTCTCCCAATTGAGATCGGCCTGCGTCTTGTCGAACAGGGTCAAGAAATACTGGCCGGAGGCTTCATCATACTGCCAGGCGGAGCCTCCGAATTTGGACTGCCAGTTATTCGGCGGGCCTCCATCCGGCTTCGGGTCCTTCCAAATATAATAGTCCCGGTACGGATTATCCTTGGAGCTTTTGGACGCTTGGAACCAACGATGCTCTGTTGAAGAATGGTTAACCACGATGTCAAGCATAAGATGCATGCCACGCCTTTGGACACCTTCCATCAGCTCATCAAAATCCGCCATTGTTCCAAACTCCGGGTTGATTTGGCAATAATCCGCCACATCGTATCCGTTATCATTTTGCGGAGACACATAAACCGGCTGAAGCCAGATAATATCAATACCGAGCTGCTGCAAATAGTCGAGCTTGCCTGTTAGACCCCGGATATCACCTTCACCGCTGCCTGTTGAATCCATAAAGCTTTTGGGATATACCTGATAAACTGTAGAACGCCTCCACCAATCCTGCGCTTTTGAAATAATCACAGTTTAGTCCTCCTTGCCAAGCAAATATTTTAATCCTGTATATACAAGTTCATTAGCCTTATCATAGTATTACTTGTATATACATGTTGTCAATCGGAAGAATTTATTCCCTTTCTCCATCTATAAAAAAACGGTTATTGCTTCTAGGAGCAATAACCGTTACTTAACCTATTCCCTATATTCTAAATCAATATTCACACGCACAGAACGATCTGTACATTATTCAGCAATCGCTTGCTGAAGCGCCTCGACATATGCAAGGGCAAGCTTGGACAACGCCGCATTCTTATGACTGATCCAGCCGACATTAATGGTCTCGTCACAATCCAGAGGCACCGGAATGATCTCATTACCGTTCAGGTCCGCGCTCAGCACCCCGGTAGAAATCGTATATCCGTTCAGACCGATCAGCAGATTGAAGAGGGTTGCTCTGTCATTCACCCGAATGCTTTTCTGATGGGACAAGGTACTTAGAATCTCCTCGGAGAAGTGAAAAGAATTGTATTCCCCCTGTTCAAAAGACAGGTAAGGATAATGTTGAAGCTGGTCAACCGTTACGATGGACTGCTTCGCCAGCGGGTTATTAATGCTGATAAAAATATGCGGTTTGGCCAGAAACAGGCTGTGGAATTCCAGGTTCGCCGATTGCAGCAGCTTGTTGATGACCTTGGCGTTAAACTCATTCAGGTACAGGATGCCAATCTCGCTGCGCAGACTTTTGACATCCTCAATAATTTCATGGGTCTTCGTCTCACGCAATGCCAATTCATATTCATCATGACCATATTCACGGACGAGATTCACGAACGCATTGACCGCAAAGGCATAGTGCTGTGTGGACACAGAAAAATGCTGCGGAGACGGCTTCGCATCGAGATACCGGTTCTCCAACAGTTCCGCCTGTTCCACGACTTGCCTGGCGTATCCAAGAAATTCAGCTCCCTCCAGAGAGAGCGATATCCCTTTGTTGGTGCGTTCAAAGATCGTAATCCCCAGTTCTTTCTCAAGCTCTCTGATGGCATTGGACAAGCTCGGCTGGGAAATAAACAAGCGCTTAGCCGCCTCGTTCATAGAGCCACGGCTTGCCACTTCAATGACATATTTCAACTGTTGTAAGGTCAATAGAATAATCCTCTCTATATTTCAATTGCTTAGAGGGGATGTGTCCCCACCTCTCTTCCCTCTATTATATAATACATTTCAAGTTTTTACTTGCTGGCATACATCGTTCTGTTAAGAAAATGATTCATCAAGAGTGGTAAGGAAATCAGGATCGGGGGGTCACCAAATTCAGGAGGATGCAAGATCATTTCCTGAAAAGGTACCGGTGAATACGATGTTACAACCAGCGGCTCCCTCAAACGAGCTCGCAAAGTGGTGTACGGCAGCAAAAAATCAAGGGCCTTCATCCCCCATGAGACGGAGGTAGCCATCAAATAATAGCTGCCTGGCTTTACATTCGTAAAGCGAAAATCGCCCATATTGTGCAATAGCATCCCATACAGCGGCAGGCCTTCAGGAATGGGCTTGGCGAACAATCCGACCAGAGTGACCCCCTGAAATGGCACCTCTGTCCCCACTGTCCCCTCGATTGTACCTATTCGAGTGGCCTCAGACTGCCACTCCTTCCAACCCCCAAGGCTCTGCAGAGACCTCAGATGCTCCTCCGCTTGAAGCCGTGAATGCCTGAATTCAGACGGTGTCACGCCGACCCGTTCGACAAAACGGGTCGTGAAGGTACCCTGGCTTTGCTGACCTATCTCAAGGGAGATATCACGGACACTCTGATTTGTACGCAGCAGCAGATCCTTTGCTTTTTGCAGCCGAAGAGAAGAAACATAATAAAGCGGCGGAATCCCGATTCTTTGTTTAAATATACGTGTAAAGTGAAAAGGACTGTAGCCCGCATAGTTAGCCAGCCGGGACAGTGGAAGGGGTTCATAGAGGTGGCGGTGAATATAGGTAATGACCCCGTCAATTTCTGCATACTGGCTGGACATAGGCATGACAATCCCCCAGGAATATTTTGTGCTGAAAAGAACGTAAGTTCGCCATTATTTTACCATAATTTTCACACATAATAAACCAAAAACCTCCACATCTCTGTGGAGGTCTTATCACTGCTCAATGACGATATTTCAGGCTGCTGGCCGGCTGGTATACATGTAGCACCACCCCAGCATCAAATACTCTCGTGTCTAGTAGCTTAAGCGGCAGTGCTTGATGCATGTCCTTAAAGAGCGGAATGCCTTCTCCCAGCACCACAGGATGGATCATCAGCTGGTATTCATCAACCAACCCCAGCTTCATCAGGGACTGAGCAAAGCCAGCACCCCCATGCGCAAGAATCATCTTGCCCGGCTGCAGCTTCAAGAACGCCAGCTCTTCTTCCAGGTCACTTTGTCCGATCCGTGAATTCTTCCAGTTCGCTTCCATCAGGGTTCTGGAGAACACTACTTTGGGAATTTCATTCATTGGCGCAGCATAGCTATCTGTAGAAGTTAACCAATATTCAGACATCACATCATAGGTTTTCCTGCCCATAATATGGATATCTGCCTGCCAAAGCAGATTTACTATATACTGCTCTAGCCCACTATCAAAGCTCCGGAAGACCCAGTCTAATCCGCCGCTTGGCGTGCTGATATATCCATCCAGAGAGACATTCATTTTCAGTACTACTTTGCGCATGAACTCCCTCCATCACTATCCCGACTGACTTGGCAATTTAACTGAAAGGAATATGCTCAAGTATATCATGGGACAGCATGCAGGATTTCTTATCAATTGCTATTTTACGACCTCTTCCCCGGTCGCCGAATCATAAGCATATAACAGAGAATAGCGCCAACATCAGCCGCCGCGATGACAATCCCCATCGGCAGCGCCGTTCCACTGCCGCCAAGGCCAACCAGAGGCGCTACCAACGCCCCGCCGATCATTGACAGCAGTCCTTGAAGAGCAGATGCGCTGCCCGCAGATTGTCCCTGTTGTTGCATTGCCAGCGAGAAAGCTGCCGTGCTGACAATCCCTACACTGGACACCACCATAAACAGTGGAATCAGAGTAGCCAGTAGCCCGGCTCCTAGCAAGGTCATTGCGAGCAGCAGCAGACCACCGACTGCGGCGTAGATTAGCCCGGCCACCAACAGCTTCGTCTCACCGAATCGTTCAGCCAATTTACCGGTAACCTGTCCAGTGATAATAATCCCGAGGCCATTCACGGCGAAGATCAAGCTGAACATCTGGGGTGTTGCTCCGAACAAATTTTGAATCACAAACGGCGAACCAGCAATATAAGCAAACATGGCGGCAAAGACCAGTCCCTGCGAAAGAGCATATCCCATAAACATCCGGTCACTCAGCAGACGTCCAAAGGTAGCCAGTGTACTCTTCAGCCCTCCCCCCGACCGCTGTGCCTCTGGCAGAGTCTCACGCAGACCGAATAGCACGGAGGCCAGCATGACAAGCCCAATCACACCAAGCACAATGAACACTCCCGGCCACGAAGTGAATCTCAATAATTGACCGCCAGCAATCGGTGCCGCGATAGGAGCCACACCATTGATAAGCATCAACAAGGCAAAAAACCGGGTCAACTCTGTCCCGGAATACATGTCTCTTACCATCGCTCTGGCAACTACAACCCCCGCCGAGCCGCCTAGACCCTGAATGAACCGCAGAACAATGAGCGCTTCAATCGATGTGCTCATGGAGCAGAGAAACGAAGTAATCACATAGAGCGATAGACCAACGATCAGAGGCATCCGCCGGCCGCGCACATCACTAAGCGGCCCGGCGACCAGCTGCCCTACTGCGAGACCCACCAAACATGCCGTCAAGCTAAGTTGGGCCAGTGACGGACTGGAATACAGATCCTTGGCCAGGTCAGGCAGTGAGGGAAGATACATATCAAGGGACAGCGGCCCAAATGCCGTGAGCGCCCCCAGAATCAAAGCAATCCACAAGCGGCCGGCTTTAGCTGGCTGCCTGGTGTTAACTTTAGAGCTAGAAATCATAATTTCTAATTCACAACCTGTCTTTAAGAGATAACGTTGTTATAATTTTATTACAACATTTATAACAAATTTATAAGACATGCCTTGCCCTGTCAATCTTTAATTGAACAATGGTAAATTTATACTTCTATCCTTTCCAATGAATACATAGCACGAATTTCGCCTGCTTCACTGCTATATGTTATAATTTTTTTACAAATCCAATGGAATCAGGAGTCATTCAGATGCAGAATAACATCGATGTTGCTGGACTGTTGAAGAGCATTTCAGTTATGATCGCAGCCCTGATGGGACCATCTACGGAAGTGGTTGTGCATGACATGGAGAAGGCGGAAATCATTCATATCGAAAATGGCCATATTACCGAAAGACAGGTAGGAGATTTGGAGGACGCCAATACCATTAACCTGCTCTCTCAAAGCGCCGAGCAAAATAACACCCTGATCGGGTATTTAAGCACCGCCAAGAGCAACAAGCCACTTAAATCATCCACTCTTTTTATCAAAGATTTGGACGGTAAACTCAAATACACGCTGTGTGTCAATCAAGACATCTCCGCCTTCAAAAGCGCCATGGATCTACTGACCCACCTTACCAGCACATTTACTTATGAGGTGACCGACGTACAGCCCGGCGGCGAAACGATCAAACAAATTACGACGAAGCTCATTATGGAGGAGATTTTCAAGGCCAAGCCATTCTCTATGGACTCCAAGGAAGCCAAGCTGAAGATTATCCAGCAGCTGGACGACAAGGGTGTCTTCGACGTTAAAGACGCGGTCCCTAAAGTCTGTGAGCTGCTCTCTATCTCCCAGGCCACCCTCTATAACTATCAGCGGGAGCTACGAGTGCGCAAGGAAAAAGAGTCCACACGCAAGCAACACCAGCAGCTCCCTTCTTTCAAATCAACTGAATTATAATAAAGACAGGCGCCGCGGACCCCATCTCCCGGCGTCCTTTTTTTGCGCTGACTCCCAGTCCCTGCGAGTGGATAAAAAAATGGAAACCATCACAGAATATGAGCGAGGTGGTTATTATGAGCAACTTGATCGAGCAGGACTGGGAAAAGGATTTGATTCACACTTTCGATTTGAACAGCGATTTCTCCATAAAGACGGTCACGCTGTTCGATCAAACGGTAAAAGTATATTATCTTAGCTCGCTCGTGGACCTTACGAGTACGTTGGTTACATGGGATCAGGTCATTTCAGCGACCGGAGAAGAAGATCACTCCCTGGCGAGAGACCTTCTTCCACTGGAGTTTACAGTAGATGGCTCCTATCAGGAAGTCACCGATTCCCTCCTCAAAGGTAAACTGATCGCTAAGGACCCGGATTCCGGTAAGCCACTCGTACTGGATGCAGATTTGTGGCCGCTAAACCGCTCTATCTCAGCTTCAGAGAACGAGAATCCGCTTCAGTCTTCTATTGATGGATTCACGGAAAAACTGGATACCAATATAGGCCTGATCCGCAGGAGAATCAGCAATAAAGAACTCGTCATCGAATCGTATATCCTGGGAACCAATTCCCACAGGGAGATCGCACTCATCTATATGAAAAATGCATCTAACCCCAAGGTTGTCCAATCTGTCAAAGACCGGCTCAACAGAAACAAGCATAAAGATGTCATCCATGTAAATGGCCTGCTGCAGGTACTGGAGCAGCCTAAGTATTCGCTCGTTCCCACCTATTTGACTTCAGAGCTGCCGGGAGAGGCCGCACAGAACCTGCTGGATGGAAAAGTGGTTATTCTGATGGACTTGTTTCCTAACGCCTACTCTTTTCCAGCCATCGTCAAAGATCTGTGGTCTTTCAAGCTGGACTTAAACTACCCTTACTTGTATCTCCTGTTCTTCCGCTGTATCCGTATTGCAGGGATCGCCTTCGCGATTATTATGCCCGGACTGTATGTTGTGCTTAATTCTGTAAATCCGGAACTTTTACGGATTCAGTTGGCGATTTCTGTCGCGAAAAGCAGGGAAGGCGTTCCCTATCCCTCATTTGTAGAAGTGATGCTGATGCTGCTCCTCATGGAAATGGTGATTGAGGCTACTATCCGGCTACCCAAGAACATCGGCCCCACGATCACGATGGTTGGAGGCATTATCCTCGGGCAAGCGATTGTACAAGCCCGGCTGGTGAGCAATCTGCTGATTATTATTCTGGCCGCAACGACCATCTCCAATTTCACAATGGCTGGTTATCTCAATACGATTGGAATTCGCATCTTCAAATACGTCGTCCTGGTTCTGAGTTCTATTTATGGCATCTTGGGATTACAGGTAGCAATGATCTGGCTGTTCATCTATTTTGCCGCACTCAAGACGTTTTCGGTGCCCTATTTAAGCCTTAGCACGAAAGGAAAGAGTCCGGATGACTAAACCCATGGTTGTCATGCTGTTTATCCAACTGCATCTGACAGCGATGCTGTCCATTTTTACCGTGAGAATTCTGGAAGTCACCTCGCTCGCCCATTGGGAAGCCATTCTGCTTGACTGTGTGCTGGAGATGCTGCTGGTGTGGATCTACCTGAAGGGTTTATCCCGATTCCCGGGAAAAAACATGATCGAAATCATTTCCGAAACAACGGGAACATGGCTGGCCCGGCTGATTCTTCTTCCCTTCGCAGTCTTTCTGTTCTTCCACCTCACCTTGTTAAACCGTTACCAAATTTTTAAAATCAACGTAGTTTTGCTTCAGGATACTCCGCTTTGGGCCATCACTTTGATCTATATGGCTCTCCCCTTGTATGCAGCCTGCAAAGGGTTCTCTGTCATTCTCCGCATCAGTGCGGCGCTATTCATCTTCTACATTCCTTTTGTGCTGTTCTCACTATTCATCAGTGCTCATAATTTTGACTTTCATAACATCTTTCCGATCTGGGACCCGAAAATGACCTTTTTGGCCCAACCCACTTATTATTCCAGCCTCATCTCTTTCTCAGGCTTTCTGTTTCTTGGCATGTTATCCCTCGACAAACCTTTCAAGCCCAGCAGATTAATGTTGGTTATGATTATCCTTGCCTTTTTCTACCTCTCCACCGTTTATGTCCCGTTACTTATTTTCAGCGAGGAGGTCGCTATCACTTTTCAATATCCCAACGTCCTGGCCTCAGACACGATTGATCTGGAATGGGTCGTCTTCGATTGGCTGCCTACATTCTCGGTGGTCTCCTCCACCGGTCTGGGCATTCTGGAAGCAGCTACGACACTCTGGACAGCTACGACTCTAATTAAGAAACTATTTCTGCCTATCAACGAAGTGTGGATCGCCTCAGGTTTGACCTTAGCCATGTTTTTGCTCAGCATGCTGGTTAGAAATAGTTCTGACCTGAATCATTTCTTACTAATGAACAGCATCCCAGGAATTTATAGCATGCTCGTACTCCCGCTCGCTGTGGCTTTGTCCGGCTTATGGAAAAGGAGGGCCTCCGCTTGAAGCGCAGAATCATTCCCCGGCTGCTGCTCGCATTCTGCCTCCCTTGTCTGCTGAGTGGCTGCTGGGATATCAAAGACATCAACAAACGTTATCTCCCTGTGGTGATGGGCATCTGTGACGGAAAAACTGAAACCTACCACGTAACCCTTCAGGTTCCTACTGTTACCGGGACGACCCAAATTCTGGAGCAGGAAGCCAAGTCCATCAGCAAAGCCCTTGATTTGATCCGGACCAAATCCGAAAAGCATGTCGATCTTCTCCATTTGCGGTTGATCCTGATCAGTGAGGAAATGGCCGAAAAAGGAATCGACGACATTATAGACTACGCCATTCGGGCCGATGATATCTCCATCAAAGGCATGGTAGCCATTGTTACCGGAGACTTTCAGAAGGCACTGCACCATCAAGTTGGACCGACGCCAGAGGTGTCCTCCTATGATTATTTCAGTGAAGAAGCCGGCTGGACGCCCAATGTATCGCTTGTCCGGTTGTGGGAGGCTTATAAAGTTAGTCGCTCTTACACACAAGATACAGCTATTCCGCTGGTGGAGGCGGGAACAGACACGTTATATGAATTCAGGGGCTCCGCCATTATGAGGAACTCCAAGATGGTAGGCACATTAACGCCTGATGAGACACTGATCAACAATATTTTCTCTGAAAAATATACCGGCGGAACCATTGAGACTGCTGAAGATGCCAGCATCCTGATTAAGAAGGCCACGGTTCGTCATCGAATAAAATGGGGAGACTCCGGTCCGCAGTTAAACAGCAAACTCCATCTGGATATTGAGGTTTCCGAGAACAAGCAAGGACTTTCCAATCAGGAAATCACCGAGGAGATCAAGACATCCATTGAGAAACGGGGCGCCAATATCATCGACAAGCTGCATACTCTCAAAGCTGACGTACTCGGGATTGGTCAGTTGTTCAAGCCAAAGATGACGGTAGCACAGTTGAAGGAATGGAAGGAGAAATGGTATCCGAAATTGCAATCCAAAATTGAGGTTGAGATCAATATCCGAAATAACATCTATCTTAAGGACAAGCTCAGAGAAAATAATCTCCGGATGTGATGAATTTCATATGATCTGACAATCAGAAAGCAGCGAGCCTCTCATGACAAGAGACTCGCTGCTTTGCTATGACTTTATTAGAGTTGCTTATAGAAGTTATATCTTAAGGTAGAAGTGCTGGTGCTTTGCGATTATGCGTTCCTTGCTCATAAGCATAAGCCAACTTGATCAGGGTAGCCTCGTCAAACGGACGACCCAGGAATTCCATGCCTGCTGGCAGACCTTCCGACGTGAATCCAGCCGGAACCGAGATCGCAGGGAATCCGCTGAAAGGGCTAAGTCGGTTATTGTTACCGGCTTTGGAGGATTCGCCGATCGGTACAGTGGTTTGTACAGTAGATGGATAGATAATGGCATCCAGGTTATTGTCAGCCATCACCTTCAAGAGCGCATCGCGTGTCAGCTTGGTGCGTTTCAGGACGATATCCTTATACTCCTGGGATTCCAGATCACGTGTATCACGCAGCTTATAGGTACTTTCGTTCCCTTTTAGGAATTGTCCGGAGTTGATAATCTCTGTAAGCGTATGGTAAGGCGCATCCGGCTGGTAATTCGCCAGGTATTCATTCAACTGAGATTTGAATTCATATCCACTGAGACTTGGATATTTCATGATTTCCGCCAGATTCGGGATGGTGATCGGGGTTGTAATCGCCCCTAGTTTTTTGATGTCAGCAACAGCGGCATTCATCAGATTAGTAGTCGGCATTTCTTCCGGCTTGGTGCCAAATAACTCAGTAGCCACCCCGATGCGGGCACCTCTAAGACCATTGACATCCAGGTCCTTCGTATAATCAGTCTTGGAGTGACCAACGCCATAGGCTGTTGCAACATCATTAGCGTCATAGCCAGATGAGGTTCCCAGAAGAATCGCTGCATCCGTTACGGTACGGGCTATCGGGCCGCCTACGTCCTGGGTCAGGGCCAGTGGTATGATACCATCACGGCTCGTCAAACCCACCGTTGGACGAATACCAACCAAACTGTTATACGAAGATGGAATGCGAATCGAACCACCGGTATCCGTTCCAAGGCCAGCCAAAGCAAAGTTAGCCGCTATAGATGCGCCGGTGCCTGCGCTGGACCCACCAGGATTGCGGTCAGGAGCATAAGGGTTCAAGGTCTGTCCACCCAGCGAGCTGGCTCCCGTAATACCTGAGGCGAATTCATCCAGATTGGATTTGCCGATCACGATAGCTCCGGCATCCTTGAGCTTCTTAACCATCTCCGCGTCATGTGTCGGAATAGCATCCTTCAGACAAAGACAGCCTGCGGTGGTAGGCAGATCAGCAGTAGCGTAATTATCTTTTAGGATAATTGGAATCCCGTGGAGCGGTCCGCGAATACCTTTGGTCTCTCTTTCTTTATCCATTGCTTCAGCAGTCTTAAGGGCATCGGAATTCACTGTGATTATCGCATTTAACTTTACGCCTTGGTGATCATACTTATTGATCCGATCCAGGTACATTTGGGTCAACTGTTTATAGGTCAGCTTCCCTTGACCGACAGCTTTTTGAATATCAGCAATTGTTGTTTCCAGCAATTCAAAGGGCTTCAGATAATCATAGAGACGGTCAGCCAGCACCTGAGCCTGCTTCTCTGTCAAAAGCGCTTTAGGTTCAAAGCGGGCTGGACTCGTTCCCTGCATAAGCTGTTTCTCATTCAGGGCTCCAATTGCCCCTGCGGAAGCTGAATTATCGGGTACATCGACGAATGGCTCTTTGGCATCTGCCAGCTTCAGCGAAGTCCCCAGCATAACAGCCAACTGTTCGCGGGACACACTCGGGGCCTCTTTCATCTGAAACGAAACGGTACTTCCAGCCCGTGAACTGGCATCGTTCATCAGGGAGACTAATTCCTGTGAAGTAACCGGTTTGATCGAAGTTGCCACTGTTGGTGCTGCAAAAGCAGACAACGGAACGGACAACATCAAGGCTCCTGTTACTAGACCGGAGATGATAGTAAATCTGGATTTTCTGAACATGATGACTCCCCCGCTTTCAAGTTATGTAATCTGGTTGACTAGTAATTCCCCCTCATTATATTTCGTGTTATATTTCCTTACAAACATAAATATTTAAATAAAAAGCGATTTCATAGTTATTTATCTCAAATTATCTGCTATTTTCGGCGTTATACTATCTATTTTGATTTATACTGTTTAATGTTCCTTATAGAAATTGGTTGCACTAAAATGATATAGAGCGTAATTTCAATATTCATATACAGAATATATGTTATATTTTCTAACATTTAATCTATTCGATATTGTTTCATATTTTTCATATGATAGATTTTCGCACACAAAAAAACGGCATTTCTGCCGTTTTTTTAAGAATGAATTCAGGATTATGAGATGCTCTTTATCCAGCTCAGCATGGGTGCTTCCGAAGGCTGCCAGCCTAACAGATTTCTTGCATGTACTGCACGCACACGACTGTTGGAGGCGATGGCAAAGCGAGCCCAGTCGCCTAGTTCTGCAATAGCCTCATCGGCCGGCCAACTCGTTGTTTTGCCTCCAAAGCCCAGTGCTTCACTAACCGCTTTGGCGATATCCTGGAAAGACTCTTCCCCATTTTCAGCGAAGAAGTATGAAGCAGAGGGTGCTTTTTCCAGAGCCAGTCGATACAATTCCGCCAAATCCTTGATATGAACGTTAGACCAACGATTCACTCCTTTACCCACATGAACACCAGCTCCCACGGCCTTCGATTTGCGGATAACCTGTGGCAACTGATCGCTTTGTGCCGGTAAGCCGAGTGAATCACCGTAGATCATGGAAGGCACGATAACCACACTTCTCACCCACTCGTCGATTCCGGCTTGGTGCACCAAATTGTTGATCGCTACCCGGTCAGCGCGGATATCCATCGGAACAAATGGTGTTTCCTCGTCATAAATATGCTCGCTTTTGGAATCGCCCCGTGCATCATCTCCCACCACACTGGAACCCGATGTGTGCAGAAAAGCTTTACCTGTACCACGCAAGGCGGCGATAAAGGTTTCTACTGCCCCTCTGTGGTCCGAGTCGGCGGTATGGATAACCGCATCGCTTAACTTAGCGTACTTGGTTAGCACTTCGTTGTCTTCAAGCGTGCCCAGTACAGGCTCAATGCCTATTTCCTTAAGAGCAGCCACCTTCTTCGGATCACGCACAAGCCCATAGACTACATGTCCAGCATCAATCAGTACCTTAGCCACAGACCCGCCAATATAACCGGTTGCACCTGTCACAAATACTTTCATTGTTTCTCTTCTCCTCCTATATATTTAATATAAATAGCGGATTAGCCTAGTTGTTCAATCACCGCTTTGGTGAGTATTGAATGATTATTGCTCCCCTATTGTAGTTCTCCACAACACATAAAACAAATTATTAATTATATGATTAATCATAAATATATTTATAGTTAGTTATATAAAAAAGACCGCCCAGCTGACACTGGCCGATCTCTATTCTTCTTCACGGATAACCGCCATAATCTCGCGGATCTGCGGCAAATGCTTGTGCTTAAGCTTATAAGCGAAGAACAGTTCGTTTTTCACTTTTAAATCCTCATAAATCTCTTTCGTGTTAATTCTGGCGTCTTCATTAGTCAAATATGTAGTTATAACACTAAGACCTGTGCCGTTACCTATCGCCTTCAAGATCATATGTAAATTCGGAATAACATGAACCGGTCTGATCTGAGGGCGTTTGTTAAAATGCTCTCTCCAGATCCGCCGGATGATCGGCAGCTCCAGTCCATAGCTCATCCATGGCTGCGCAGACAGCCATTGCTCTCTTGCCTCAAGATCATCCGTATCCGGTATCTCATAATGAATTGGCGCCACAATGGCAAATTCCTCGTCCATTAATTTCAGGTACTCAATTCCCGGTGTCTGTACCTTTTGTGAGGTAATAATGATATCCACCTTATCCTCTTTCAGCATCTCCAGCAAATCACTGGCAGTCCCAAAAAGGGTAATCGTGCGAAAATCGTATTGATGGAGCCGCGGAAGTATTTTTTCCACATAGAACTCATGCGCTGTCCCTATCTTAATCACTGTAATTGTCGGCAGCGAAGCCGCTCTGAAATTCATCGTCGCCTCCTCCAGCGACTCGATTAGCGGGGCCAGCTGAGAGTACAGCTCCTTCCCCCGTTCGGTGGGCAACATCTTCCGTGCCGTTCTGATAAAAAGCGCTTCCCCTACCTCGGCCTCCAGAGAGGCCAGATGCTGACTCATCGCCGGCTGTGTCATCATTCGGGTCTTTGCAGCTTCAGACACCGAGTTATGCTTATAGATATTGCAGAAGCTTCTGTACCATTCAAAGTCTGCCATGCTGCCTCCTGTCTCTTTCTTTTACTAATGTCAAGACTTGTCTATTATTTAAACCTCTCAGGATAAATCTCATCCCTGCGGCATTTGACTCATGTCCATGTATAACACATTCCAGCGGTGACCGTCCGGATCAGCAAATCCGGCACCGTACATCCAGCCCTCGCCTCCGGGCTTTTTGTAGACCGTGCCGCCAGCCGCCAGCACCTTGCTTACCAGCTCATCAACGTCTTCCCGGCTCTCTGCATCAATGGACAATAAGACCTCTGTCCCCTGCTGTGTATCTGCAAGTTCATGACCTGTGAAGCTCTTAAAGGTGTCCTCAGGGAACAGCATCACCATCACTTGCTTGTCTCCAATGATCAGCCCCGCAGCCTCATCACTGTTCTCATGCCGTAGATGAAACGAAAAACCAAGCTTGCCGAAGAACTCCCGTGACCTCTGAAGGTTTTTCACCGGCAGGTTAATCCACAATTCTTTTGTCAACGCGATCGCTCCTTTTGGAGTTAAAATATGTCCATAGCTCCCATATTAACACGTCTGAGTCGGACATGATTGCTTATGGATTGCGGTTTGGTTCTTGATCATAACCATCCATTTGAAAAATAGAAATTTTGTTTAAAGTATGTCCATGGGATGGATTTTTAAGCAATGGATGTTGGGCCTTATCCGGTTATAATATATGCACAGCAGCCTCTCCGCTCGATGGGCTGCTGTGCATTAACTAGCTGGGTTCTATCGTAGCGATTACCGTAGCATACGCTGAAACCGGCGTGAAGCTTCCCGCATGATGGGTCTGCCATGACCGAAGCAGGCGATTCCGAAATCGTATTGACCCAATTTTTGAATACTATGCTTCCCAACTCCTATGTCCTCATACCCCATACTGAAACCGAGTCCCGTCATGTTGGTTGCCACATCTGCTACGAACATAACTCCACCATGCCCGGAATGCAAGAAACCAAGCTGACCCAGACAGTGACCCGGAAGATGAACAGCCATTAAGTCATCAGAAAAATCAGGATGCTCACCATCTGCCAATCTAACATCAACTTGAACAGGTTCGACGGGAGTCCCCTTGCCAAAGAGACGGAACAACAGTTTGTTCAGCAGACCCGGAGCCGGAGTCATCGGCCGCATCTGCAACCCATTCTCTATAATGTCGGCATCCATGGCATTTGCATAGATTTTAACATGTGGAAGCATCCGTTTCAGTGCTGCTGCGCTTCCGGCATGATCGGTATGGCAATGCGTAAGCAGAATAGACTTCAACTCCTCACGCTTGTGACCCAGCGATTCAATGGCTGTTATAATTTCATACTCACTCCCGGGTAATCCCGTATCTATTAGTACAAGCCCATGCTCCATTTCCAGCAGGTAGGCATTTACATTTTTCAGAGGTAATAAATAGATTCCATCAACTACTGGTTTGATCTTCATCAATCTCTTCCTTTCTAAATCAGAATGGGCTTACCAGAAATATATTTAGCTAGGCTAAATATATTCTCAAAAAAAACCTCCTCTCTATTGTTTTTTTATTCCTCATTGGAAACATTGTTATGATTTTTCTGCATCCACACCAGCATCAGGGAGATCTCTTCCGGGGACATTCCCTGCCGGACCACGTTTTCCAGTTCCGTGATAATCTCCATACAGACCTTGCTCTGAGCCAGTCCTGCTTCCGTCAGATAAATCCGTTTGGACCGCGCATCCTGCGGATCGGACTTCCGAACCACCCAACCGCCTTCTACAAGAGCATTAAGCAGATTCGTAAGTGATGCCGGACGAATGCCAAGCCGCTCGTGTAATTCCTTCTGCGTCATGCCATCTCCAAGGGTCCACAATTGCTCCAATACATTCACCTGTCCTGAAGTAAGACCGTAGGGTGCCAACTTCCTGTCATACATAACGTTAAGATCGCGGTAAATCCGTTTATTCCAATACACGATATATCCACTGAATGGATGACCCACTTATTTAGCCTCCCTAAATAAATTATTAATCTTTTTTTCTTTGCTGTCAAGCAGTGTGTTCCTCTCAGCTTATCGCATACACCAATACTCAGTCCTCTGCCACCCGCTTCGTGCCGGTAATATCCGCAATCTCTCATAGGTAGGGGCACTCCGGTTGAACATGGCGCTTGGGGCAATTTTGGACATGGCTTCATTGGTCATTGCGTCTTCCGCATCCCCATAGTCAGATTGCAGAATCAGATTGGGGTCCATACCCAGGGCCAGCAGATTTCCCGGGTTGTCTCCTAGTAAAATAATCTTCTGGAGATGCACCGGAATAGATGCAGGCATTTACTACCTGAGAATATGCCTTTTTTCATTCCTCTTGTTGCGCATTAGTGTGTCTCATCATAATTTGTTAATGAGAGACAAGTATTTAGGAGGAATGCCTGGTGCCCAGAATATCTGTAATTATGCCCGTCTACAATAACGCAATCTATTTGCAGGAAGCAGTTAACTCAATCTTATTGCAAACGTTAAGCGACCTAGAATTGATAATAATTGATGACGGATCAACCGACGGATCAGCGGGAATCATACATGAAATAAAAGACACTAGAGTAAAAAAGATATTTCATGCTGAGAATATGGGTATTGTCACTTCACTGAATCAAGGACTCGATCTGGCCCAAGGTGAGTACATCGCCCGTATAGACAGCGATGACATTGCAGCACTAAACCGCTTGGAAGTGCAAGCTTATTTTATGGACCAGAATCCCAGCATAGATATTTGCGGAACAGGATATACAACGAACTATCTCGGACCCGTCAAGCTAAATCCTATGTATCATGAAGAAATTAAGGTCTGGCTGTTATTTAATTGTTGTATTCTACATCCTTCCGTCATGATGCGCAGTCGTTCAATAGATCGTCTCGGGATTCGTTATGATCATAATTACCCTCATGCGGAGGATTATGAACTGTGGAACAGGCTATCCTCAAGCGCGCAATTGGCCAATATCCCTCATAATTTAATGTATTATCGGCCTCATGCAGGACAAATCTCCAATACACAGCGAGCAATACAAGATATTACTGCACGAAGAATCCGTGAAAGACAGCTTTCTCAACTAGGCATTCAATTATCGGATGAGGAATACGCAATAATGACTAGATTAGCTGAGTTTAGGGTTAATTCTGAAGATTTTGAGGACTATCGAACAGCAACAGGTTTTGCGAATTGGCTACTTGATCAAAATCGACAATTCCATGTATTCGATCAGAATATTTTAGCAATGGCTCTATCCAGATGTATATCAAGAGTTCCATACTAATACAAGCAACAAACGTCCAATCGCTGATGCATTGAGTAAAGGACGTGAAGACGACAACGACAATCCCGTCAGGCGCTATTTGCGCCCGGCGGGTATAAAAAAATCTTATTTCCCAGTCCGGATACCGTCCAGACTTGCACCTTTCACGAACACTCTTTCAATATTCTTCTGTACCACAGGATCCTCGATCAACGGCGGAGCCTGGTGTGGCTTGGTGCGGGCATCAATAATTACATTATCACAGGCCCAATGCTTGTGCTCATACCCGCTGTTCACACCATAGATGTCATGCGACGGATTACTGCGCGTAAATGTAGCCCACAGGAAATTATCCAGCGTTGCACTCATGAACTCACTGTCATCACAGAGAATGATCATTGGGCAGGAAGTAAGTGCTCCTCTTTGCTCAATAGACTTACATAACTCCCCAATCTCCCGCTGTGCCTCGTCGTAGCTCCCAAACGGGGATGTCTGAAGCGCCACAATACCTGGCATGATCAGCCTAGCTTCTCCAGCTCCCGGGAGACCCTTCAGAATGCCCGGTACTTCACGGCACAGCTCTCTTTTGACATCTCCAACCGCCGCGAAGACCACCTTACTGCCGGTGTTCAACCCCGTCCCTGAATAATCAAGAGTATCTATCGTCGTATTGGTCTGAAAATGAATATCCCGGCGCAGATTAATCCGCTCCAGAATATAGGTCAGGAAATTCTCAACATCATGTGTACTGACCTTCTTATCCTCTTGCGCTGTAATAAACAGGAATTTCGCCAGACTGAGCTGCCCTGTGCCCAAAATCCGGTTGGCAATGGTCAGAATCTCCGCAGGCTGTTTGATCTTCTGATACGGCGTGTATCGCTCACTTCCTATCGCAAACAACAGCGGATGCACACCCGCAGCGTCGATCGCGTGAACCTCTTTTACCCCGGGAACTTCCTGCCTTATCGCCCCTCCGGTCAATTCATGAATCAGCGCACCAAAGGCGGTGTCTTCCTGCGGAGGTCTGCCTACAACTGTGAACGGATAGATGGCATTCTGTCTGGCATATACCTTATGCACTCTCATCACTGGAAAAGGGTGAATCAGGCTGTAATATCCCAAGTGGTCGCCAAAAGGCCCCTCCGGCTTCGTCTCACCCGGATAGATCTCACCTGTGATCACGAAATCCGCATCATTGCTGATGCAGTATCCATCTACATAGCTGTAGCGGAAATGACGCCCGGACAGCAGCCCTGCAAAGGTCAGCTCGCTCATCCCTTCCGGTAATGGCATAACTGCCGATAGCGTATGTGCCGGAGGACCGCCGATAAAGATGCTTACCTTAAGCGGCTTGTCTTGCTTGTTAGCCTTGTCCTGATGGATGCCGATACCGCGGTGGATCTGATAATGAATACCAACCTCTTTGTTCAGCTCATATTCATTCCCGGTGAGTTGGACACGGTACATTCCCAGATTAGAGTTCATAATGCCCGGCTTGTCCGGGTCCTCCGAATACACCTGAGGCAATGTGACAAAAGCTCCGCCATCCCCCTGCCAGTGCTTAACCAGCGGAAGATCGGAGATCTGAATTTCCTGGAAACCGGACGGCTGGCTGCCGGATTTCTTCAGAGGCAGCGCTCTTCTTGCTGCAAGTCCGGTGCCGATATATTTGAACGGATTCTTCAGTGCTTTCACTGGATCATTGCGCAAAGCAATGACATTCTGTGTGGAATCCCACGTATCGCGAAAAATAAATTTGCTGCGCTCCACTGTTCCGAACAGGTTAGACACCGCACGGAATTTCGAGCCCTTCACCTTTTCGAACAGCAATGCCGGCCCACCGGCTTCAAACACCTTCATATGAATGGCCGCCATCTCCAGATGCGGATCCACTTCTTCGGTAATACGAACTAAATGTCCGTTTTTCTCCAGATCAATGATGCATTCTTCCAAATTACGATAGCTCATGTAATTGCTCCAATCTATTGATATCCTCTTCTATTATTCATGAGCCCAAGTCCCAGGTCAACGGCATAAGATTCAGTTTTGTCGATCTGGGACAGCTCCTCCGGAAATGTCACGTTTCATAAACTATCATTGCAGAGATAACCACAAAGCCACTCACTTCTTCCAGCACCGCCACCGCTGATAGCCTTTGCGCATTAGCTCCAGTACCATGCGGGGAACAGGAAACACCTTTCGGGAAGCTACAGGCCGATACAGGCGGTAATATATTTTTTTAAAATCAGCCCACATGCTGCAATCTTCCTGCTTTAAAAAATCAGACACATCCACAATGAGTCCGCGCCCTTGCCGGACCATAACATTCTTGCCATGCACATCATGAGGATGAAGCCCTCTGGAGCGTGCATATTCCAGACCATCATCTATGTCCCGAATAGCCTGGTCAGTGATAGGAATGCCGCGGCGGATACAATCATAGATGGTGACTCCATCAAGCCGCTTCAAGATCAGAAATCCGTGGCCTTCGTAATAACATTCCGAATAAGATGGATGACGGCCCAGACGCCGGTATACCTCCGCTTCTTCCCTCAAGCCGGGTCTGCCGGGAGCGTACACCTTCACCGCATAATGGCCATAGTCAGGGTGACTGAATACTGCCGCATAGTTGCCCGCTCCCAATAACCGCCAAGGCTCGGGATATCGGTGAACCTGTACCGGCTCCCTGGGATTGACACTTTCAAGCGACAACTCACCCAACAAGCGTGCAATAGACGACTCTAACAATCTCTCTATTCCCTCTTCTGCCAGGTGTTGAATTCTACATCTCCCTCAATTCCGTTAAGATCGGTATAGCTATAGTTTACGATATAATATCCAAAAACACATCATTACAGGGAAACCCCATCAACAATTACGATCATACACATGCTGTAACCCCCTCGGAGTCCATTAGTTACTTTTAAGTACCTATATTACTAATAAGTACGTACTTACCAATCCAAAACATAGGGCTATATAATTGCTCTCGTTAGCAGGGAAGCAGATTTCCTGCAGTTCGAACCACATTAACATTAGGAGGATTTATATGAGTCAGTCGGTTTCACAGTCTCAACCAAAGGTCGAGGCCAAGACAGGAAGATGGGCGCTTTTCGCTCTTGCGATCAGTGCATTTGGTATCGGTACTACTGAATTTGTGCCTGTTGGTTTGATTACTACCATCGCAAATGATTTAAATATTGCCGTCACCCTGGCTGGTCTCCTCATCTCCGGCTATGCGCTTGGGGTCGCCATTGGAGCACCGATTCTTACCGCTCTTACTAACCGCATGAGCCGCAAATCCTTGCTCATGTCTCTGATGATTGTGTTCATCATCGGCAACATAGTTGCTGCGATTGCACCTAATTTCGAATTACTGCTAATCGCACGTTTTATAACAGCATTCTCGCATGGTGTGTTCTTCTCCATTGGTGCAACCATTGCGGTCCAACTGGTATCGCCTGAGAAAAAAGCCAGCGCGATCGCACTGATGTTTACCGGCCTGACAATTGCCATAGTCACCGGGGTTCCTCTCGGAACCTATATCGGACAGGCCTTTGGCTGGAGAGCAACTTTCTGGGGCGTTGCCTTGCTTGGTGTGATAGCCATTGTGTCCAGCGCTATTCTCATTCCAAAGAACCTGAAGCAGTCACCACCGACCAAATTCTCCGATATGTTCCGTCTGCTTACTAATAGCCGTCTATTGCTCGGATTTTTGATCACCGCGCTTGGTTATGGCGGAACGTTCGTTGCCTTCACTTATTTGACTCCGCTTTTGCATGATGTGACTGGTATTAGCCAAGGAATGATTAACATTATTCTGATCGTGTATGGTGTTGCTGTTGCCTTCGGGAACTCCTTTGGCGGGAAGCTAGCCAACAAAAACCCGATTCGGGCATTGTTCTGGATGTTCATTATTCAAGCCGCTGTCCTGATCCTGCTGACATTCCTGGCTCCCTTTAAAACGGGTGGTATCATCGGCGTCATTTTGATGGGCCTGTTCGCCTTCATGAACGTACCTGGTCTACAATTGTACGTTGTCCAGCTCGCAGAAAAGTATGTCCCTGGTGCAGTTGATGTCGCATCGGCCATTAATATTGCTGCATTCAACGTAGGGATCGCTATTGGGTCGGTAGTTGGTGGTGTTGTGGTTGAGCATATGGGCTATGTGCATACCCCATGGATCGGTGCCATCATGGTGTTCTTCGCCATCATTCTGACAGGCATCTCAGCCAAGCTCGAAAAAAATTAAGACGTTCTTCTTTCAGCTAATGGGTGGGAGGCTTACATTAGGCTCACCTGTCTAATCAGAACAGGCCGCTTCAATCCCATTTCCCCCTTCATTCAAATAAGGGGGCAGGGACTGAGCGGCCTACTATTGTTGAAAACTGCCTACTGCTGCGGCACAGCCTGCAAGTTCTCTGGTGCTCTCTGTTTCAGGATCGGGATCATCAGCAGTGCGCCAAGCAGGAACAGAACGCCGGCTCCCGCATAAATTGATACCAGCGGATAGGCGTACTTCAATGTGCCGGCCAGAGACATGGAGATCACCATCATCCCTGTGAACATTGGCATCAGCACCCCGTTCACCCGGCCCACGATGGATTCATGCGACCATTTTAAGATCATTGTGCTGATCCCGATCTGGATGCTTGGGAAGGCTAGACCGTTCACAAACTGCGCGAGCAATGTGATGCTTACACTTGTCGAGAGCCCAATAACGACCGTACACAAGGCACTAACCAGCATACCAAAGCCCAGCAGAGCCTGCGGAGGCACACGTTTCGAGAAAGCAGCAATAACCCCGCCGCCAATTAGCATAGCTGCCCCATTCACGATCAGCATGTATTGCAGAAAATCCTCCGGCTTACCCAGCCGCTCCGTTACGATAAACAAGCTTAAGGCCTGGGCTACACCAACGGCCAGACCGGCAAGAATAAAAGCCGCGCCAAGCATGCGCAGAACCGGGCTCTGCCATACATAACGGAAGCCCTCACTCAATTCCTTACGGAACTGTCCCTTAGTATTAGCCGCCCGTGGCTCGATTTTATCCTTCGGCAACCTGAACAGTACGAGTGCAGAGAGCAGGAACACTACTCCCATGACCGCTATTGAATACTCCAAGCCCAGATTGCTGTACGCAAAGGTACCCAGCATTGGTCCAAGTACCATGAAGATCGCCATCAGCGACTGAAATAGTGCCATCCCCTGCTGCAGTTGCTCCTCAGGCACATGCTGCTTGAAGAGGCGCATCCCCGAAGGCTGCGAGAATTGAGACAGGATCGCCGAGATGAAAGTCACAAAGTACACAGAGTGCCAGCTGCCAAAATGAATGGTCAGGAGAACAGCAAACACAGATACCGCTGACAGCAAATCACACCAGATCATGGTCCGCTTGGGCCGCCAACGGTCTGCAAATGTTCCGCCAATGAAGGAGAACACAAAGATCGGCGCAAATTCGGCCAGACTGATCAATGAGATCGCATACGGATCCTTGTTTGTCTTCTCCGCAACGTACAGCAAAATGGCAAAATTGCGGACCCAGATTCCGATCTGCAGCAGTACATTAGAAAATATGATCGTCTGGATGAAGCGGTTGCTGAGAAGACTTGGTGATTTCGTTGCATTAGGCACTGCACTCAACGTTTTCAACTCTCCTTTATTAGGGGATCTCTCTATAAATATTGAAATATATGGATGAGTATAATCAGTGCGCGGATATTTGTAAATGAGTTCTTGTTAAAAAAAGACCCTCCTTTTGTAAAAGAAGGGTTACTTAACGATTCTATTGCGAATAGCAAATACAACAGCTTGTGTACGGTCGTCTGCGCTGAACTTTTGCAAGATACGGTGGACATGAGTTTTCACCGTACTCTCACCGATATAGAGCGTAGCCGCGATCTCTTCATTGCGCAGCCCGTATGCCATTTGCTGGAGAACCTCCAGCTCCCGTTCAGTCAGTGAATCGAAGGCTGGTAAGCGGTCCGGCACATGGTCCTCCGGAAGGATCGGCGCCCTGGAGCTCATAGCCTTCCCAATCACCTTGGAGGCCACTGCCGTCCGGAAAATGGCCTCGCCACGGAATGCCGCTCGCACCGCATCCACCATATCTTCCGGAGCGGCATCCTTAAGCAAATAGCCAGCTGCACCGGAACGGATGCCATCATAGACGTAGTCTTCCTGGTCAAAGGTGGTAAGGATGACGACTTTGCAATCCGGATTATGCTCCAGAATGGCAGGTGTTGCTGCAATTCCGCTGCCACCGGGCATCTGAACATCCATCAGCACTACGTCAGGTCCAACCTGCCGGACAAGCTCCACAGCCTCCGGTCCGCTTTCTGCTTCCCCAACCACCTCCATATCGTCCTGCGCATTAATGATGTAGCGCAAACCGTGACGAACAAGCTGCTGATCATCCACCAGTATGACACGGATCATGGATCCCTTCATGCTCTCTCCTCCTGTCTCTCTTCCCCGTCACCCAATGGCAAAGTAACCACCAGTCTCATGCCGTGCGGCTGGACTCCTTGTATCGTCAAGGTGCCACCCGCTCGCTCACAACGGGCTTCCATACTGGTCAGGCCGAACCCGGGCTGCAGTGTAGTCGCAGCCTGCCAGATTCCGTTGTCCGCAACCGTCAGCGTCAACCCCCTGTCATCGCTGATAATGCCCACTTCAACATGGGAAGCCCCCGCATGCCTAATCACATTCGTGAGTGCCTCCTGCAGCACCCGGTACAACAGCTCGGAAATCTCTGTTCCCCATTCATGATCGTCCCCGTCAGCGGACAATTCGATCGTAAGCCCGGCTTGCTCCTGCACCTGCTTGACAAGACTTTGCAAAGCCACAAAGCCAAGCCTTGCCTCATCCGTTGCCATCTGCCGGACGACAGAGCGAACATCCTGTAGACAGTGACGGGCGACGTCAAGCACGGTCCGCAGCGACCGTTCGCCTTCGGCGGCATCACTTTTCATCATAAAAGGCAATGCTTGAAGCTGTACGATGACGGAAGTCAGGCCATGGCCGATGCTATCGTGAAGATCGCGGGAAATACGGGTCCGTTCCTCCAGAACAGCATAACGAAGCAGTTGTACTGTAGCCTCTTCCAGTTCATTGTGAGTATGCTGCAATTGATGATGTGCTTGCTCTAGTTCCGTATGAACCGCCTGCAATTGCTCATAATGGAGCATCCTAGACTGGGTAGCTTCCCTGCGGACCCGCACTCCCCAAAATATAATGTACGTACCCATGTGGAGAACAGAAGCGACTAAAATATCATTCTTCTGCAACCCGGACAGAAAGAAAATGAGCGCATCACCTGATATCATCATTACGCCCAGCAGAACCGAAAAAAACAACGGAAGCCGAAGCGTAGCATAGCCGATAAGATAGAAAACAAAGACAATCAGCGGTACTGAAGTACTGGACATCTGGCAATAGAGTAGTGTCAGCATCCAGCTGAGCAGAATCATAGTTCCACGCCAGTAGGCCTTGACGATCGACGCTGGCAACCACAAGAGGACCAAATAAATCAGCACCGCCAGTATTCCCACTGCCGGGCCTGCTGCAGGGAACCTGGACGAATGCACTATAATTTGGGGAACAACATTTAGAGTATATAGAAGTATAAGACTAAGAACGATCTTGCGCTGATGAGTCAGCAGGAAACCTGCCAGAGGACCAAGCCTTTGTTTAATTTTCATAGTAGGATCCTTTGGTTTAAAATGATATCTCATTATAACATCGTTGTCTCTATCTGCCGGAATATCCTGCCAACTGTTTGTATTTAAGATATACAAAATAGCGGCGAGCGAAGACGTTGGCAAGCGAAACAAACAGCAACCCGGTGCTTATAGCCACCACAGCATGATGAGCTCCCCAGTACTCCGCAAGATGGCGAATCAGCATTACGGCCAGGAAAATCACAATGCCCGCCACCGAGCCCTGCGAAGTAATTTTGCCCGTATCAGGATTCACCCGCACCTTCTGAAGCTTGCCTCTCCAGGCGCCCAGTGCAAGACCTAAGACGATGCAGACCAGGTAGATCAGCAAGCTGCCAGGAGTAAGGTCGATTGTGGTTACGTTGGACAACATCAAGTATGCAAAGAGAACCGGGGTAATCCATAAACGGGATGGTCTAATTTCTTTTTCCCGCAGATTTAAAATTACAACAAGGATCACCACAATCACATAGTTGGTCATACTCATTTGAATTCCTCATTTCTGTGACAATTTGAAAGGCATGACATGATTGTACCGAAACATCGGTTCCAAGGAGTCCACCCACAGGTTGATGCTCACACTCCACCCGGAGATGGACCTTGGGAAAAGTATCTGAAATGCCTGATGCAGGCATTTTTCCCTCCCAGCCATGCAATAATACGTAGAGTATCCCTCGCCTTATGGGACAAAGAAAAAAGACACAGCCTATTCAGGCTATGTCTTCGTTGAAGCTATCTTAGTTATTTTCCGGAATGGACAGCCAGGCCCGTTGATTTTGCCAACTCACCTGAATCGGAGTTTCAAAGAAGGCCGTCAGGTTAGCGCTGGTCAGAACCTCTTGCGATTGACCTTTGGAGTAGACCTCGCCCCGCCGAATCAGCAAGGTCTGATTGAATACGGGCAGAATCTCTTCGATATGATGGGTAACGAATAATAGCGTTGGGGCATCCGGCTCCTGGGCCAACTCACTGATGCTCGTCAGCAGCGCTTCTCTGGACAGGAAATCAAGTCCGTTCGTTGCTTCATCCAGAATAAGCAGTCTAGGCGAAGCCATTAGCGCCCGGGCAATCAGAATCTTCTGCTTCTCGCCTTGCGAACAGGATTGATACGCACGATCCAGCAAATGAAGGCAGGACAGACGCTCCATCAGCTTCCGGGCCTGTTCATAATCTTCCTCACTCGGCTCGGTGTATAACCCGATGGAGGCATGTTTTCCGCTGATCACTACATTCTGTGTCTTATCATTGGCATGCAATCTCTCTTGTAATGAGGAGCTGACCCAGCCGATGGACTTGCGCAGCTCCCGAAGGTCCACATCCCCGAATCTGTGCCCGAGCACAGACACCTGCCCCTTGGTCGGCCAGATATAACCGTTGATGACGTTTAACAGCGTCGTTTTACCCGAGCCATTAAGTCCGAGGATCGCCCAATGCTCCCCTTTGGTCACGGTCCAGTCAATTTGCTCCAGGATCGTCTTGTTCTCCCGGTACCAGCTTACATCGTTCACTTCGATCACATTCGTCATCTGCATAATCACTCCTTGAAGGAAAATGGAAGGCATTCAGCATATCATCTGATGTTTAAAACCAAAAAATCTAATCTTGATTCAGGAACCTCTTAAGCTGTCCTACCGTCCCGTTCAAATTCTGCAACGTCCAGTGCTCGGCCGCAGGCACATCCTTGTCCCGGATCGCCAGATACAGATTCTCGTGAAAAAGGTGATGGTGTTCATGCACATTCTGATCTTTTGCCAGCATATGAAGCGCATCCAGCAGCACAGACGAAAACGTCCTGTACAGATCGGCAGCGATACTGTTCTGGCTAGCCACCGCCACTGCCAAGTGAAAAGCAATATCGGCGTTCAGGTAAGCAGCCGTATCGTCGTTGTCCAGTGCCTGCAACCTCTGATCCAGTGCGATCCGCATGTGCTCCAGGTCCTTCTCGCTCCGCCGCTCGGCAGCCAGCCGGGAAATATCCAGCTCCAGCATCTTCCTTACTTCGTATACCTCCAGCAATTCAGCTCTCCGCAGCCGGTGAACCAGTGGTTCGTGAATAATAGGATCAGCTGTCAAAAACGTGCCAAAGCCCTGCCGCTTCTCCAATAGACCTGCGTGCACCAGCACCCTGACCGCCTCGCGGATCGTCGAACGCCCAACGCCGAACTGCTCCATCAGCTCTGGTTCCGTAGGGATTTTATCACCGTGCTTGAGCTCCCCGTCGGAAATTTTCTTTTGCAGTTGATTGACCACATCATCCACCAGTTTGGGGCGATTTAATGTCTTGAATGAAACTTTAGAATTCATCAGATCATCTCCTGTTATTGGATAATATCACGCTACGATTATGGGAGCAACCCTATTTTTTCTAATTCTCATTTGCTACTAAAGAATACAAACTTCATCGGATTCCCATACTAATCCAGTACGATTCAATTATTGAGAGGGGTTTGAGTATGGCTGGTATTTTAGGCGGTAATCCGAAAGATGAGCCCATGCATTATGGAGAGATTTTCAATGTATGGATGACATCAACGGCGGCAAAAGGGCTAGTATCACTCTATCGGGCATTTCAATCCCATGCTGGCGATGATGATCTAAAAAAAGTACTCGGAGATTTAATTAACCAGTCTGAACTGGAAAGCAGTGAGTGTGATGCTCTCCTTGGGACAGCCGGTATTGCTTCAGTGCCGACGCTCCCTGACCGTCCGGAGGTAAAGGTGGAGGATATTCCCGCTGGTGCCCGGTTCACCGATATGGAAATCGCCTCCAAAATCGCTGCAGATAATGCTGCTGGGTTGGTAGGCTGTAGTACCATTATGGGAATGTCCATACGCGAAGACATCGGCGCCTTGTTCGCCAAGTATCATCTCACTAAAGCAGCGATCGGTATAAAAATCCTGCACATGAACAAGAAAAAAGGCTGGCTGATCCCTCCCCCGCTACATATTAAAAGCTGAGCGCCACCACTTTCAGACATTTATTGTTTAGCCGAAACAGCCCGCGGGTATTTTTCGCGGGCTGTTCGGCTGCCGGTTCTCCAGTTTTAATTGCTGAAAGAACGCTGACCCAGCCGGTCCCGGATGAACCCACCAATATGATCTATCGCCTGTTGTGCTTCAGGCAGCATGTGGGCCAAGAATTGAAACACGCTCCACATATTCTCCCAGACTTCCAGTTCAACCTTAACGCCCGCCGCTTTGGCCCGTTCTTGCAATCGGATTGAATCGCTTAACAGCACCTCATGATCTCCAACCTGTATCCATAAATGAGGCAAGCCCTCCAGATCCATCCTTAGCGGAGATAATGAAGGGTGCTCTTTTCCTACGTTACCTACATAGTCCTCCAGTATCCTCTGATTGGCGAACCGGCTCCCTGTTGGATCAAGTGCTGCACGACTGCTATACGATTCCCCGTCCAGGTGAACGAGATCCGTATGCGGGGACAGCAAAAAAGCTCCGGCTGGCAGCTCCTCGCCTTGGTCCCGCAATGATAATAGTGTCATAAGGACAAGCGTCCCTCCTACAGAATCGCCTCCCAGTATAATATGACCAGCAGCATAGCCCTGATTCCGCAGCCAGCAGTACGTGTTAAGGCAATCCTCATTAGCGGCTGGGTAAGGATGCTCTGGGGCCAGGCGATACTCCACAGTGAGTACCTTGCTCCCGCTGGACTTTGCGATTCTAGTACAAAGATCCCGGTAAAAATCGCAAGTTCCGGCAACAAAGCCCCCTCCGTGAAAATACAGAATCGTCTTGTTCTCCATATCAGGAGCCAGGTTGCCAGGAATGGCCCATTCGCCATGCAGCGGTCCGATACTCTCTGGTCGGTACGTCATATCATCATGGCTTGGCATCCCCGCTGCCGGGTTCGCCATACTCTGCCTTATACCTGCCACCGTCTGACTCTCATAGTTATTGTTGTGCCGCAAATATTCTTTAATGGCCTCAAGCTGCTCTATACTCGTTCTTAACATAGTAACGCCCTCCTACTGGTCTTGTTACGACTACTTTAAGACCTGTAGTTAGGTACAGGGTCAACTAGGAATCCATATTGAGGATTTGCAGTGTCGCTTGCACGCCCGGATGCATATCCGTGGACTGCAAGTTGCTTTTCAACTGATTCAGCACCAGGAGCATTTCTTCTTTTTTCGAGATCTCGGATCTGATCTTCTCCTGCTTTCGGTCTATAGTCATTAGAAAATCATCTATGTTGATTTCACTATTTCTGGATTTTGTTAGAGCCTTTCTAATTTCCTTCAGCGTGAATCCGCAGGATTTAGCGTTATGAATAAACGTCAGCCGGTCCAGCACCTCTTCCGGATAGAGACGGTATCCAGATTCTGACCGCTGCAGCGGGGGCAGCAGCCCTTGCTTCTCGTAATATCTCAACGTTTCCATATTTACATTGGCTAATTTCGCTACCTGTCCGCGCAAGTATCCCGTCACCTTCTTGACTCCTCCCATCATCCATCTCTTCTTATTCTAGCAAAAAAATTCCAAGATCTGAATATCAGACCTTGGAATCATGCTAATCTATCTATTTTGCTACATAACGAAAAGACGAACGAATGACTATTGATTCTTTTTGGCTAACAGAAGCTTAACAATCGAGTCTAGCTGCATTTCCAGAGAGTAGGGGTCCTCCATAACAAATTCATCGCCTTTTTCATCAAATGAACCGTACATGTAGACCTGACCCTTTTGAACAGCGGGCAGACCCTTCCATAATTCACTATCCAGCACATCACTCGCTCCTTCGTCTTTCGCACCGTATACAAAGATATGATCACCCGTATATTCAGGCAGAAGCTCAAGTGAAATATTCTCAAATCCCTCTTTCATATTCAGTGCCTTCTCCGTAGGCGGAAGCTTAAGCATTTGATAGATTGTGGAACTGCCATAGTTGCCGCCTTCTGCCGCCAGAACATACAATGACTTATTAGCTACCTGTACAATGGAGACCGTCTCGCCTTCTTTGATGATCCCTTCAATGCTCTTTCGAGCCTCCACGACTTTACCCTCATACTCTGCTATCCATTGCTCCGCGACCTCTTGCTTGCCAAATATCTCACTGATTCTGCGGAATTTATCCAGCGGTCCTGCGGTAGATAAGCCTTCCCAATATGGAAGGAATACCGTTGTACCGATCTTTTTGTAATCCTCGATATTCTTCTCTATCGAACCTATGATTAGATCAGGCTCCAAATAAGTTAATTTCTCCAGATTCATAGGGAACCCTCCGAGGTCCTCAATACCGGCCAGGATCTCCTTGGATATCCCCGACTGGTCGAGCCAGGCCTCGTTCAGCATGAAGGTTCGGACGCCTACCGGAATAATCCCTAATTTCAAAAGATGGCCCATATACTGATCGGACACTACCCGCTGCGGATCTGCCGGCACTTCGACATCCCCCATTAGCGTAGATACCGTTCTTGTTTTGGATTGTACAGCCTCCGGCTGCCCGTTGTCCTTAGGCTGATTATTTCCGGTCTCAGCTACCGTCTTAGCAGGCTCCGCCTTCGTCCCACCACCAGCTGCTGGCGAATTTGCGCAGGCTCCCAGCAACAACGATAGACACAACAGCATCGTCATTGCGGTAATTTTGATTCTACCGTGCATGAATAAATCCCCTTCCACATTGTTCTGATATTGATAATCAGTATCAGTATAATGGGCGGATGGGCTCTGCTGAAGTGCATATTTTGCCATTGATAAGGGCAAATCCTGATATCTCGCATGATGCTGACGTTCTTTTTTGAAGTGTACAGGGGACAAGCCCTTATATTTTTTGAAGCTGCGGCTTAAAGAATGAGCATCCGGGTAGCCCACATTCTCCGCAATTTCCTGTAAGGTCGCGTCCGTCTGCATTAGCAGCTCCATCGCCCGGTCGGCACGTACCTGACCCAAGTAATGAATGGGGCTAGTATGCATTTTGTGCTTGAACAGCCTGGACAGATGTCCTGCGCTGCACTCCAATTCTTCAGCAATCGACTCCAGTGTTAGAGGCTTGCTGAAGTGTTCACGAATATACTCCGCAGCCTGCAATACCGGATCAGGCTTCAACGGACGTATGCCTTGACGGTGCATCTGCCCTAACAGGTCGTACACAAACTGATGGAATATTGCCCTCACATGCAGTTTGCCAAGTCCCGTCATTTGGCGCCATTCCTGCTCCAGCAGTTCTACTTTATTATGCAGGGACAAGGGATTGTGCGGTGGAAAGGCATATTGATCTTGGAAAGGATTCTCCCTTTCCAGCAGCTGAACAATTTCCTTGCGGGCCGGAAGGGCAAGAATGGCTTTATATAAAATCATATAGTATTCAAGCTCATCCTCTGCAGCAATGTTCAATGACATGCCCTTCCCGCCATGCAGGATATGGAACCGCTCCACGCTATGTATCCTCTGATCCAGCCATACCCGGGCGCTGCCACGCACAGTATATAAGAAGGCGCTCGAAGGCAGACGGTAGTCCCGCAGTTCCCCATCCTTTTCCATTCTTTTGTGACGGACATCCATCACTTTTATAAAAACATGATTCCACAGCTTGATGTGATCATTCAATTTCATGAACGCTGTTCAACCTCCGATTCAAACCTAACATTCTCTCTTTTCCCGCTTCTTGGACGTAACTCTATTATAGTTGATAATCATTCTCATTGACAATGAATGCTTAATCAATACAAAAAAAAGCCCGGATAAAGCTCATCCAGGCTTCTTCTCACAATATTTGAACCCACTTCCATTTAATCTATATCAATCCACCAGATACAGGTCGCCGAAGGCGTCAATATCCTTGGAGGTCCCTATGCCACTATTGTATTCGACCCAGCCTTTACGCCCTTCTCCGTCATTGTCATTGACCAGGATTGAGAATTTCAGCTTCAGGCCATCTTTCACCAATGTGGTCTCATGGCCTAACTCTTCCCACGGAATCGCCAGCTCGTAGGTGGTTTTTAAGCCCTCCCGTTTGATGGCGTATTTAAGGTCTACAGCATCGCCCACTGGGAAGCCGCTTGGCGCGATCCAGCGCCACTTGTACAATGTCCCGTTGTCTCCCCTTGCGGCACCTAGTTCATGATATTCTGACGGAACTGTGCCATCTGAGTTGGCTATGCCTATCCCGATCTGGATGCTGTCCCCGCTCCAGATGGCATCCCCCGATGCCGGCTGAACATGCTTGTCGTCAGTGACCTCTACCCCGAGATACAGGTTGTGATCATCCCAGGAGAGCTGGCCGGTGGCGCTAAGATCCTGCTCTCCTTTCCAGTCGTTGACCCTGACATCCTTCACAGCAAATCTAGCAGAATTATTCCACTCCGACAGATCGCCCTCGATCTTCAAAGGCTTGCTGAGCTTTGGGATTAGAAGAGCATTGAAGGTATCCAACGCTGTCTGCAGCAGTGTACCCTGATCGTTAGAAGCTTTCAGTGTGCGGTGGCCCCTTGCCAATTCGGGAAGATCAACACGTACCTTCTCGCCTGGTTGCAATGCCTCCACTGCTGTTGTAAAAGTACCAGGGGTAGATTGTGCTGTCTCATAATCCACTTGCAATAAACCGCTGAATTTGTTCTTGGACCGGTTAACAACGTCCATATGAGTTCTTACCGCTTGCCGTGATTGATCGTAGAAAGTCATATAATGTACCTCCAGCGGATCAATGACATTCACATTGACGGTAAAGCCCTGGGCGGTCTCGCGCCCTTGGCCCTGCCACACATCAACGGATAGATTTCCTCGCTTAACGCCCTCTGGAGTCTGGATCTGCAGTGTGTGGTTCTCTTGTCCTATGAGCTCCCATCCATTTGGCAAAGAAACATTAAGCTGCTCCCCGGTAGTTCCTCTGTAAGCTTCGGGAAGTTTGATTTCAAAAATATCACCAGACGCAACAGAGAGACCGGAATTCTCCGGTAACCGGTCAAGGCCTCGGCTGTTCCGAACATTCCATAAAAAATGCGAGGTTGTCTCCACGATCTCGTCGATATACTTCGTGTTCTTGTAGTCGTGGCCTACGCCCTCCATCGTAAGCAGATTATGATAAACTCCCTGCTCCTTCAATTGGTTGCCCAAATCCACACTTAGCTGGTATGGAACAAGCTTGTCTATGGTCCCATGGATAATAAGAAACGGAGGAAGCTTGCTATCCGGAAGCCTTGTCAGATCCCCGCCATAAATATCCACAATGGCAAAGACAGACTGTACAAGGGCCGGATCACTGGACAAAGAAAGATTGACAAAATTTATAGAAAGATGGCCTCCAGCAGAATCCCCTCCGATCACAATGTGTCCGGCATCCAGTCCGTAAGTCGCTGCATTATCGTTAATCCAATGGATCACGTCCCGTATATCCTCGCAAGCATCGGTAAGCGTGCGGCTGAAGTTAATAAACGGGTCTGTTTTCAAGCGGTAATCCACGGACAGGACCACATATCCCCGTTTAGCCATCGCCGTTGCAAAATCGGCAGCATCTTCCTTGCCTCCTCCTGAATAACCGCCTCCATGGATGAAAACGAAGACCGGTCTCAGCTTGTTGTTGTCGCCAGTGGGCTGGTACAGGTCAAGCTTCAACGCTTCCTCCGCTTCTGTCTCATTCTTCTTCTTGGCATACAAAATATCACGTTTCACCTCAACCTCATAAGCCGGGGTCAAGTACTGCACCGGTTCTTGCTCATAAATCGCCTTAACGTTGGACTGTGCTCCACTGTTATTGACAGGAGCGACGGCTACCACCTCCTTCTCTTGATTATCAGAAACTTTGTTATCCTCGCGGTTATACAAAAATAGCCAGGCACCCAGAACAATAAGCAGAATCGGAATCACATAAAAAAGCCTTTGCTTCACTGTGATAACCTCCTAGAATGATTTTATTTGCATACTCTACACCCGAATCCAATGCCTTAGGATATATAATTATAACGGTCTGTTTACATTCTAGGTTTCTGGAAAGCATTTAACAATTATGTATTCCTTCGAAAATAGAGTGTATTATTACGTATTTCTATCATTATTTGTGAATTCAGAGACATATCATTATTAGGACATAATAAAAAATCGCCTATCACCATAGATATGGTGATAGGCGATTATATTTCCCATATGGATCTGACAGCTATCCGTTCTCTGTATTGAACATAGCGCCCAGCGTTACAATCTCCGCTGGGCCAACGCTGACCTTCGCGCTTCCTGCTGAAGCAGGCAGCGGCTCGCTCCGCTCCTCCAGCACCGTGCTCCGGTAGAGCATAGTGGCAGGTCTAGTCACTGTCACACTCAATTCAGTCTCTTCCCCTGTCATATTGTACCACCTTAGCACAAGATCATTACTGTGCTCACTGACCTTCACAGCTGTGAGCGCTAGCCCTTCACCTGCCCACTCGGCAAAGGTATGCTCCACAGGCAGCGTTCCGCTCTGCATAGGAGCCTGCACAACCGTTATGGGTGACTGGTTCTGGTAGGCCAACGCAAAAGATTCTTCTCTGGCACTGCCAGCTCCATGTGGAATCACCGCATATTTGAAGCTATGGTTACCAAGGCATTGAGCTTCTGGTGTAGGGAATACCCCCCAATCACCCAATTCCCCGACTGCACGAAGCAGGGTAACGGCAATGGTTCCCTGACCATCACGCAGTACCTCGTACTCGTTCAGGCCTAGGTTTCCAATGGTCAATCCGACGTCAGGGCTGCTTACATTAACAAAGGCCTGCTGATGCTGGCAATGGCTAGGATTGATCCATTCCGCAGCAGGTACGGTATCGCGCAACGCCACCTCGAACACAGAATCCACCCGGTGTACCGGAGATTCTATGCCTGTGGGGAACAGCACCCGCAGGCGGTGATCCTGAACCTGATTGTCTATAAGCGTCTCCACATGAAGCTGCGGATCGCCTTGAATCAATGTGAGGGTGGTCGTGATCCGAAACGGAACGCTTTGCGGGCTTCGGGCCGCTGTCCGCTCCAGAAACGGAACGAACCCCTCCCGCTCCGAAACCAGCCGCTCGTCCGACCCTTTAGGCAAGGACCAATCATGTATGATTTCCACACTCTTACGGAACGAACCAGATGGAAGCTTCACAATACTGGCCCGCAGCCCTTCTGTGGTCAGCGGCTGATCACCTTCCGGAGCCTTGAAAATATACTCATTCCCAATATCCCCGATATTCTCATATACGCCCAGACCCGGGAAGACACCGCCGCTTATCTTATCTGTTACAGTATAGGAGCCATTCTCCTGCACGGAAACATGCAGAAAATCGTTCTCCAGAATGTACTCCTGTTGCTGCTGTTCCTCTTGCTCCTTCTCAATGTTACCGGCATTCAACAGGTCAAGCTTCTCTGAAGATGCTGTGTGGCTAATCCCCGATACCGGGACAAAAGCATAGGTCCGGTATCCAAGTGCAAGCACCCGTTCAGCCAATAATGTTATCCGTATCATTCTCGCCATATAGGGCTGGCGGAAACGATCCTCCGGCAAATCGTAGCCGAACCGTACGCCCAAATCCGTGATCTCTGCGGGTATAATCTTCCCAGAAGCATCTTGAACCTGGCCAGTTACAGATTTCGCGGTAAGCTCGTGAATAATATCAGCCCTCTTCCGACCCTTCATGTAGATACGCTCTGTCTCAAGCTCTACAGTGATGGCTGATGTTCTGACCCAGCCAGAGGTGTTCAGCGCAACGAATGGCACCGCGCCTTCAAGCTGTCTGAAGGCACTTGCGTTGTCAATACTGCTAGTGATAACAGCCGCGCTCTCTGCAATGATCTCCTCCGCTATGGCATCTGCCTTCGCGAAGCGGGTCATCATCTCGCGGTGCACCTCATCCACACTGCATCCGCAAATGCTGTCATGGGGATGATTCTGCATCAGCGTCTTCCATGCAAAGCGCAACAGATGATGCGGGTACGGCTTTCCAAGCAGGCGGCGAAGGCAGCGAGCGGCTCTGCCATTCGCTCCAGCAGTGCCTGCGAATGCTGGTTGGCCTGCTTGATATATACGCGTGCGGAAGCCGTATTTACTAGCGTCCACCAGCCGTCTGTCCGCTGGCTGCGCAGCTCTCCCCGTACCGTGGATAACGTCTGCGGCAAGGAGGCCTGGACTTGACGCACATATTGACCAAAATCGGAGTGCACAAATTGAACATCCGGGAACAGACTCCGCGCCGTATCCAGAGCGGCACTCAGGTCACTCTGTACCGGTTGATGATCGCATCCATTCATAAACAGCAGATGAGGTGTGGAAGCATAGGCTCCTGCATCCTGCAGACGCTTGTTCCAGTATTGCTGTGCTTCAGCAGCATCGACCGGAATCTCCATCCCATTGTTATACCAGTTGGCGAATAGGATGCCCAGCACCTGCGAACCGTCAGGCGATTCCCAGTTCAGCTCAGAATACGCCGACTCATAATCACCCTTGAGCTCATTATTGAAGCCAACAGGCTTCACCCCCCGGCCAAAGACCGCTACGTCTATACCTGCTTGCCGTAGGAGCTGGGGAGCTTGCCCCATGTTGCCAAAGGAATCCGGGAAATAGCCGATTTTGGACACCGCTCCATATTCCGCAGCATCTCTATGCCCGATTTGCAGGTTACGGATATTGGCTTCCCCGCTGGTCAGAAATTCATCTTGCAGGATGTACCAGGGACCGATAACCAGCCTCCCCTCTTGTACCAGCTGCTTCAGAATGTCCTTATTCTCCGGCCGAACCTGCAGGTAATCCTCCAATACAATCGTTTGGCCGTCCAGATGAAAGCTGTGAAACTGCGGATCACGATCCAGTAAGTCAATCAGAGTATCCATCAGTTGGATTAACCGCACGTGATGCTTCTCGTAAGGCAGATACCATTCCCTATCCCAATGGGAATGAGCGATAATATGGGCAACTTTTTTTGTAGTCATCTGATCAGTTCCTTCCGAACATTGTTATTCTTTGATTGAGCCTAGCATAACGCCTTTGACAAAATACCGCTGGAGGAATGGATAGAGCAGCAAGATCGGTACTGTCGCAACAATGATCGTTGCATATTTGATCGTCTCCTGAATCAGACCTTTGTCGACATCCGCCACGGTACTCATCATGGAGTCTGTGCTGTTCGTAATCAGAATTCCCTGCAGAACGAGCTGCAGCGGGTATAAATCCTTGTCGCGCAGGTAAATCAGCGCATCCATATAGGCATTCCAATGCCCTACACCGTAGAAGAGAGTCATTACAGCCATAATTGGCAATGAGACCGGGATAAAGATTTGGAACAGAATACGAAAATCATTGGCCCCGTCTATCCGCGCTGATTCTTCCAGCGCTGCGGGGATACCTGCAAAGGAGGTACGCATGACCAGCAGGTTCCAGGTGCTGATCGCAGACGGCAGAATCATCGCCCACCGCGTATCGAGCAGCCCCAGATGCTTCATATTGAGATAGGTAGGAATCAGACCCCCGGAGAAGAACATCGTGAATACGATGGCAAACATAATGGGTCCGACGAATCGAACACCCTTACGAGACAGCGCATAGGCAGCGAAGCTGGTCAGCGTCAGATTCAGCGTCGTACCGACGACAACGTAAATCATAGTATTGAAATAACCGATAGAAATCATTGGATTCTCGAATACCAGCTTATAAGATTCAAGACTGAAGCCGGTCGGCATCAACAGCAGCCCCTGATGCTGAATCAGATCGGAAGGGTTACTGAAGGAAGCAAACAGCACATACAGAAACGGATACAGGGTAACAGCCATCAGCACCACCATAAATACGTTGATGCAGATATCAAATAGCCGTTCTCCCCAGGAAATATGAGACTTCAAGGATCATTCACCCCCTGGAATGGACTACCACAGACTTGTTTCATTGATCTTCCGGCTGATCTTGTTGGCCGAGACGAGCAACAGGAAGTTAATCACATTGTTGAACAGGCCGATTGCTGCCGAAAAACCATAATCCATCTGAAGCAATCCTCGCCGGTATACGAAGGTGGAGATCACGTCCGCCGTTTCATAGGTTGTTGAGTTGTACAACAAAAGAATCTTTTCCAGACTGCCCCCAGCCATCAGTGTACCGAATCGCAAGATCAGCATAATGATGATCGTCGGCATAATCCCCGGGAGGGTGACATGCAGAATTTGCTTGAATCGTCCTGCACCATCAGTCTTGGCAGCTTCGTAAAGACTGGGGTCAATACCCGCAATCGCCGCCAGATAAATAATCGAGCCCCAGCCTACTCCTTGCCAGATTCCGGAAGAAACATAAATGGTCCGGAACCATTCAGGTACAATAAGGAAAGAAACCGAAGGAATACCGAAAAAGCCAGTCAACTGATTGATCAGACCGTTCCCGGAGAGAAAGTCGACCAGCATTCCCGAGACTACGACTATTGAGATAAAGTGCGGGAGATACGTAATGGACTGCACCACATTTTTAAATACACGGCTTCGAATTTCATTAAGCAGCAGGGCCAGAATGATAGGAGCCGGAAAGCCGAAAACCAATTCATACAAGCTAATCAACAGTGTATTGCGAATCAAGCGCCAGAAATAATAACTGTCATAAAATGATATGAAATGCTTGAACCCGACCCATTCGCTGCCCAAAATTCCTTTGACAGGTGAGAAATCTTTAAAAGCAATCTGCAAACCGTACATCGGAAAATAAAGGAATACCAGATAGTAGATCACAACGGGAAGCAGCATCAAATAGATATATTTATGTCGAGACCAGTCTCGCAGCAGCTTCAACACATAGACCTCCTTCATGTACAGAGTAAAAACAGCGGGTCCCAGGCCGGCGCAGGTCAGCGCGACGAACCATTAGGAACCCGCTCAAATCAGCGTTACCGTTTCAAATATCGTTCGTAAGCTGCCTGCTGAATATCAATAGCCTCTTGAATCCCCATGCCTTCAATGGTTTTCACGAAGGTATCGAAATTGTCGATTGGCTCCACACCCATAACGAATCTGTCGAACATCTCGTCACGATAAGTAGTCACATCCGTCATAATCGCTGCCAATCTTGCCGATTCATCATTGGTTAACGACAGCGTTGGAAGCCAGTCACCATTCTCTACATCCATCCAGGTACTGAGCGCTTCCTTCTGTTGAGGCAGCGAAACGTTCTGCTCCTGATAACGTTTATCCTGTACAAACGGACCTCCGAACGGAATCGCATATTGGCCGAGCGCAGTAGCGAAAGCCATGCCATCCGGATTTTTCATAATTTCATCGGTATAGGTAGGAAAGCCGTCCTTCATCTCGTAGCTCTTGCCCTCAATACCAAAGTTGAACAGCATACTTCCCTCATCACCATATTTGAAATCCAACCATTTTACTGTCTCCTCGATATGCTTGTTGCTGCTGGTAATGGCCGCTCCCACGCTGTTGAAAATTGGCGTAATTTGACCCAGAACCGGCTTGTCGCCCTTCTTGAGCGTTGGATAAGGTGCACCTACCAGGTTAAAGTCGGGATCTTTCTCGGACATCGCTGTCATATACTTTCCGATCCCGCCGCCTACCGCCAGTTCAGATGCAGCTAACAGCCCGCCAGTCCATTTGGCGTCCTTCTGCTTGTCGTCCGTGGCTGCATAATCGCGGTCAATTAGGCCTTCTGCGTACCAGTTGCGCATCGTGTTCAGGAACTCTTTATATTCCGGCTGAATTGGACCGTAAGCTGCTTTTCCGTCCTTCAAATAGAATTGGCTGGTAATTCCCCAGGCATTGAGGAACACATTACTGAAATTCAGCATCGTATCCTTTTTAATCAGGAGCGGAATTTCATCGGCTTTGCCGTTTCCGTTGGGATCGCCTTCCTTAAGCGCTTTCAATACAGTGTGCCATTCGTCAATAGTTGTTGGTACCTGAAGGCCTAGCTTATCAAGCCAATCCTTACGGATGCCAAGGCCAAAGTACGTACGCAAGTATGGATCCGCCCGCAGGAAAGGAAACGCATAAATCCGCCCATCGTCCGTGGAAACCTCTTTCTTGATCTCCGGGTGGTCTGAGAGCAGTTTGGTCAAGTTCGGAGCATATTTATCAATGTAATCATTAAGCGGAACAATAACACCGCTGTTCATGGCACCTACACCACCGCCCGGGTAATCATTCCAGCCCCATTCGATAACATCCGGATAAGAGCCTGAGCTCATCAGCAGATTGAACTGGTTCTTCTCCTGACCGGTAGTAGGACTCTGGAATTCAATATGAATTCCTGTCTTCTTCTCTGTCTCTTGATAAGCAGCAATATCATTTTGAGTCTTGATTCCTGGTGCCGCACTGCCCAAACCCTGTACATAATAAGTTAATGTAAGCGGGCTGGATACGATCTTACCATCCTTAGGCTCTTCCACATTCCCCGTTCCCGCCGGTGGCGAATTCGCAGGTTCTTCTGCTTGGTTCCCCCCTGAACAGGCCGATAATGAAACGGTTAGTGCCGTCATGGCCGCCAGCATCGTGATCAGGCTTTTTTTTCCATAACTCATGAATATATTCCCCCCTCTGGTTACTGTATGGTGTGCGTCCACTCGCAACTCCGACATCATCATACCCATGTTACACTGTCGCTGAATATGGCCTGGATGTTACATTGCCATTCCAATTGAAAGATCGGAGACTGCACATATCTAAGATCGATGTTCCGTTTGTGTGTTCGTACGATATTGACCAGGGGTGATCCCCTCATGTTTTTTGAAAAAACGAATAAAACCAATGTCGTTGGAGTAGCCTACCGCACGGGCCACATATGCTACGGTACGATCCGTATCCGTCAACAGCCGTTTTGCCTCCTTAAGTCGGGTCTCTGCTATAAACTCAAGAATCGTGTGGCCGGTAACCTTTTTGAAAAAAGAGGATAGATATGGCTGTGTAATTCCCAATTCATCCGCAATCAGGTTTACACTCAACATGTTCTCGCTGTAACGTTCCCTTACGATCTGTTTGATCGTCTCCAGCATCCGGCTGCCCTGATCACTACGTCCTTCCCGCCAGAGACGGCAGACGGTCTGAAACTCTCCTTTCAGCTGCTGGAATGTACGGTGGGCATCCGCGTTGCCATCGGACTGATTCTGTAAAAGCCGCATAGCAAGCTCCGCATCCGCATTCGGTGTATTCTGGACAATCCGGAACAACGTCGAAGACAAATGTAGCAGGAAATACGAGCCAACCAGCGGACTGCTGCCGTCAGTGCTGTAATGATCCGAATACAAAGCATTCAGAAGCTGTTCTGTTTTCTCTTCCTCACCTGATTTCACATAATTGGTCAACTGCTGTTCGATATCCAACGGATAATAATAAACCGGCGGCCGCTCCCGTAATTGGTCAACTGCGTGATCCTTGGCCTGCTGCTTGGCGTCCTCATCGAGCCGCTTGAGAGCATCGCGGAAGGCTTCGCCGATTGTTTTTATTTCCCGCGCAATGAAGCTCGCACCAATAGACACCTTTAGCCGGAATCGCTTACACAGCATGTGTTCCAGTTGCTCTGTGATCGCTGACAGTTCTGCCGTGCATGCCGCCTCATCGGCTTCACTGAAATTAATCAGGAGAGCAATTCTGCCCTGATCCAGCTCAGTGGTGTAGGCGATATGTCGCTCGCCCACCAGATCGGTGGCAATATTCGAAATAACGAAGTTGATAAAGAGCCATTCTTTAGGATCATTTTCAGTAGAAAAAGCATTCATATCCTCCACGTCGATCAACAGGATCGCAAAAGTATCGGAAATAAAACGAATATCCATGAATTCCAAGGCTTCCGGCTGCAGCTCATGAGGATCTGCGTAGCCCTTGATCAGCCGATTCAGGAAATGAAGACGAATAATGGGTGTCTGCTGCGACAACCGGCCCCGGAGTTCCGTTTCCGTTATTCGGGCCGACTGGATCGATGTATGTATGAATTGATATTCCAGAGGTCCCTCCTTGCGCGGCAGCGCAGGACTGTTGCCCGTTACAACCGATACTAAATCACGGAGTGGGCGTACGTTACGATAGGATAGATAGAACGATACAGCCGCTCCTGAAAGCGCAGCCAAAATCAGCAGCAATAAGGCCCAGCTTCGTACCTCGTTCACTTCCTTCAGAAAGACTACACGGGGAACCTCCAACACAAATTTCCACCCGAAGACGCTTGAAGTCACATAGGAGACTATCATCTCTTTCCCCTCACGCCGGGTCTCCAGCTTACCCTGCTCTCCTTGCATGTCTCCATATGTAAAAGATAACGGTACCTTACTGGCGGCCGTTGTGCTGACCATCCGGTTACTGCTGTCCACAATGTAGATACTACCTTGTCCGGCATCCGCCAAGCCCTGGAACATTTTGCGTAGTTCATCTTCATTAATCATGATAAACAGCGTGGCTAATCCCTTGGAACGGTTGCCGAGCGGAAGGGTCTGCATATATGCTAGAATGTCGCTTGACTCCCCGATACTGCTCCTTGCATGCAGTGATGGCTCGAAGGTACGGAAATGGTATCCGCTTTCAAATTTCTGCACCCATTCATCAGCGCTCAACCCGTCAAAGCGAACGGCCTGCTCAAACAAAATTTCCGGTGTAGTCTTCACGCCCGGCCCCAGCATGGTTCCAGTTTTGGGCAGATATATGTAGTAATCATTAATGAATGGTGTCAATTGCTTGTATCGCTTCAAATCCTCGGCTAATGCAATCATCTCGTACTGCTCTTTATCAGACAGGGGCGTTCTACTGCTCATTAGCTGCAGCAGTTTGGGATGATTGGCGATCTGCTGTTCCAACTGCTCGATCATTTGCAGCTGCCCATCAGCAAGCTCCCGGAGCTGTCCCAGCATAGCGGAATTACTACGCTCCACGGATTTCACCACCACTTCCCTGGCGCTCCAGTAAAGTATGCTGCCAAGAACAAGCAGCAGCAGAAGTATTGAGATATAGGACCAGAACAATGCCGGCCAAGCGCCTTTGAACCTAAACCATTTCCAGCTTCTCATACCTTTCTTCTCCATCGGCTCTCCTCCGCTTCCGCTCTATTGTTGTGCCCCTAACACCTAGAGGACCTCTATAATCCCGCTTTAGTATACCATCATTACAAGTGGGCAGGACCTAACCATTCGTTCACTGGAGTATCCATTTGTATGATTTGTAAGGAGATACCACTGGAATCCAAGCATAAAAAAACCATCCTCCAATAAGTTACGGAGAATGGTTCTGGATCTGATCCTGCAGAAGGCTTCTTCTTCGGGTGATACGACACCTCATTCCATCATATTTATTGATGCTGGGGATACAACGTTGACGAACTACTCCATTTTCTATTCTATTAAAAACACCTGATACTGCCTGCGGTACTCCCCTGGCGTGAGTGAAGTTTGGCGCTTGAACAAGCGTGTAAAATAGTTATTGTCCTGCAGGCCACACAACTCACCGATCCGTTTCAATGAAAGCTCGGAATGCGCCAGCAGCCGCTTGGCCTTCTCGATCTGAAGATGGTGCCTGTATTGTAGCGGGCTCATCCCCGTATACTGCTTCAGGCAGCGAGCCAGATAATCGAAATGATAGAGCAGATCACGCTCCATTTGCACGGAATCGAACGGCTGCTCTAAATGCTGGTTCAAATAAGCCGCCACCTTCTCGCTGAGAAAATAGGAACGGGCCTGCGGACTGCTGCGTCGCATCCCGTTCTGCAGTTGCAGGAGAAATTGGCCGAGCAGGATATTCAACTCAAAGGAACGCTGTAGGGTCAACACATGGTGCAGCTCAAGCATCTCGGTCAACAGAGGCTGGAGTGAGCGCAGATCCACAGCAGCGAATTTCGGAATCTCAATGACTCCCGGTGGAGCTTCCGTATCCTGATCACTCCGCTGGAGCAACGGCTGCTGCCAATGTGTCTTCTCCTTCAAGATGGGTTCCACAGACACAGGGTACTGAAAATGAATCCAGTACACCTCGGTCTCCAGCTCGGTCGGCCGTGAGCCGCGATGGGTTTTGCCAGGCTCCAGAACCAGCATCATGCCTCCGGCTACCTCATAACCAATACCATCTTCCTCCATGTGCAGCATCCCTTTGGCGCATATAATGAGATCGAATACCTCGAATTGGCGCTGAGCATGCTGCACACCGGGCTTCCATAACGTGTGACCGATTGCCGCCAGCAATGGAAAGGGCGGGACCGGTAGTTCAAGCACAAGCATGTAACGTCCTCCTGATTTAAAGACACCGAAATTGTACTATACAAAGTCGGAATTGTCGGCTGTATGTCATCCCATAATCCATTAGAGTGGTAGATATAATATGATTCTATCATTTAATGACCAGGGGGACGCAAGCATGAAATTTCGTCAGGTGCATCTCGATTTCCATACATCCGAAGCCATTGAAGGCATTGGCCGGGACTTTTCCAAGCAGCAATTTCAGGAGATGCTTAAGACCGGGCATGTCGATTCCATTACCATTTTCTCCAAATGTCATCATGGCTGGGCTTATCACCCGACAACCGCGAATGAAACACATCCACATCTGGATTTTGACCTTCTGGGCGCACAGATTGAGGCCGCTCATGAAATCGGCGTGAAGACGCCAGTCTATCTCTCCGCCGGATTGGATGAGCGGCTCGCCCGTAAACATCCACAGTGGCTGATTCGCAATCAGCAGGAGGTCATTAGCTGGACGGGTGACTTCATGACACCAGGATATCATCAATTCTGTATGAACACTCCTTATCTTGACGTTCTGGCCCAGCAGGTGGAAGAAGTCGTGAAAAACTACGATGCAGACGGCATCTTCCTGGATATCGTCGGCGTCCGGGAATGCTACTGTCAATATTGTGTGGCTGACATCCGTGAGCGGGGCTCAGACCCGCGTAATCTGGAAGATATGCGGAAGATGTGGGAAGAGACCTATGCCCGTTATGCCAAAAGAATGAATGATACCGTTCACACGGTGAAGCCTGGGCTTCCGGTATTCCATAACAGCAGCCACGTTGACCGCGGGCGGCGTGACCTTGCCCATGTCAACACCCATCTGGAGCTGGAGTCGCTGCCGACAGGCGGCTGGGGCTATGACCACTTTCCGCTCTCCGCGCGTTATGCACAGACGCTGGGCATGGATTTTCTCGGCATGACCGGTAAGTTCCATACTTCATGGGGCGAGTTCGGCGGGTACAAACATCCGAACGCGCTGCGGTATGAAGCCGCGTTGAGCCTTGCCAACGGAGCGCGCTGCTCCATCGGGGATCAGCTGCATCCCGGCGGCAAGATGGATCTCGCCACCTACACGCTGATCGGCGAAGCTTACCGCGAGGTAGAAGCCAAGGAAGAATGGTGCCAGGATACCACGGGCATCGCTGATATTGCCCTATTGTCACTTGAAGCTGCATCATGGGCTGCTGGCAATGGTCCGATCCCTCAGCACAACAAGCATGACACAGGAGCCGTGCGGATTTTGCTGGAGGGCAACTATCTCTTCGATGTGGTGGATTTGGAGGCAGATCTGGCATCATACAAGGTGCTAATTCTACCGGACGAGATTCAGATTACAGCGCAACTTAAGACTAAACTAGATGACTTTATTGCTGGCGGCGGCAAAATCCTGGCTACCGGACGTTCCGGTCTGTCCGTGGACGGAAGCGGATTTGCACTGGATTTGGGCGTTACTTGGCAGGGGGTATCAGCGTTCCGGCCATCATATCTGCGGCCGTCTTTCGAGCTCCCTTCGCTGCGCACAGCCTCCTTTGTCATTTATACCGAAGGTCAAGACGCTGTACTCTCACCGGGCGGTACTCTGCTCGGCAGCAAGGAAAATTCATACTTCAACCGCGACTTGTTCACCTTCTGCTCGCACCAGCATACTCCTTCCGATCTACAAGAAGCCGGAGCGGGCATCGCAGAGGGACGGGACGGTATCTATGTAGCTTGGCATGTGTTTGAAGATTATGCGGTAAAAGGTAGCCTGCCCGTGAAGGAAATCATCTGCTACGTGCTGGATCGCCTGCTAGGAAACCATAAATCGCTGACTACCAATCTGCCTGCGCAAGGTGTTACCACTTTGCAGGCGCAGCCGGCCTTCAAGCGTTGGGTTAATCATCTGTTATACGCTTCTCCGGTCCGCAGAGGGGAAGGTGTAGAAATTATCGAGGATCTGCTGCCTCTCATGAATACAGAAGTCACCCTTGCGGCGACAGAACAAGTTAAAGATGTATATCTGGCACCTCAAAACGAGGGTCTTCCATTCAACCAAGTTGACGGCAAACTGAGCTACACTGTGCCGCTGTGGGCCTGTCATCAAATGGTTGTGATTCAATTCTAGTGCGGATGTCCAGCCAATAGTCCATTGTTATACAGAGCATCCCCGCTACCAGCCATGGTCGCGGGGATGTTTTTTAGCTAGACTTAATTTAGTAACGTGAGACTCGATTCTCACAATGCGAGCATTCCTAAGGTATCTTGAAAAATTGTAATGGGATCGTTATTCTCTTAAATGATTCACAGACACCGAAGTAAGTTCAACAACTGCAACTTTAGCTTGTCTAGAAAACTAAGATATATACTTTCACCGATTTTTTAAGTGGAATAGACTTTGTAAATACCTTCAATTCGTTTGGTTAACTCGCTTCTTACATGTTCAGGCTCGATACATTCGCATTTGTCCCCAAAGCTAAGTAAATGAGTATATCCATGGTCATTTGCAATGAAGGGGAACTTTGCTATCCACTTAGCACCTTCATAGAAACGAATGTTCTTCTCTCCACAGTACTCGCTCATATAAGGAATAAGTGATTGGTCAAAAAGCAGAGTTAAATGTATGATTTCTTTCTCCGTTATATCTAAAACCTCGTCTTCGATTTGTCTTTTCCTAAATGTATCCTGGTGAGTAACAAGAGAAGAAATGCGGGAAACTTTAAACATTCGGAACCCCCCTTTCTCTGTACAAAATCCTTGCATATACCACACTGAATTCTTCAATACTAGTCTGCATGGCTCAATAGTGAGTTCCAAAGGAGTCATACCTTCAAAAGGATCTAGATATTCAAATGTAATTAAGCGGTCCTCTTCAATTGCGGTTCTAATTTGCCCCAATTCAGGTGGTTTGACATGAGTACTTCCGAACCAAGGTGAAGGATCAATTGCTATTAGTTTATCTACCAGTTGATTTTCATCTTCCGAGATCAAAGATTTCACTTTAGCAATGGCATTCAAGACTTCATCGCTAGAAACAGTTGAATGGATACTGTTTAAGCCAAGTATTAAAACTAATATCTCCGCTTGCGTAAAGATCTTCTTCTCAAATTTGTAACGCTCCATAATACTGAAGCCCCCATTCACACCAAGGGAAGAGGTGATTGGAATTCCGGCTTTGGTAATGGTTTCGATATCTCGAAAGATAGTACGAGGAGTGACCTCAAACATGTTCGCTAATTCAGAGGAGCTCACTTTTTTACGTTCTAACAAAAGTAAAACTATCGATAAAATCCTTTCAATTTTCACGGAGATCCCCCCAAAATTTCTAATCTAATTATGACATAAAGATGTCATAGTTCCACCTGTAATATATAGAAAGTATAAAGAGGTAAGTACTAAAACGATCTATGAAGGAGCATATCTATGGAAGGGTAGAGTTAACGCAATAGTAAGTTGATATATATAATGATTAGTGGAAGGTGTGGTAAGGTTGCAAGCAATACACATTGAAGGTTCGAATGTTAAAGTCATGGAAAATCTAAAAATCATACCATTAATGATAGCATTATTACTAGCAGGATTCGTTGGGACATTTAACGAGACTGCACTGAATATTGCACTCAGTAATTTTATCGAAGTATTTTCAATTACTGAATCCACTGCACAATGGTTAACTACCTCCTACTTGCTAACTCTTGGAATTGTCATGCCATTATCAGGAGTTCTTATTCAACGATTCACGACAAGAAAACTTTTTCTTACTGCAGTCTTTATGTCATTAATTGGCGCTTTAGTTGCTGCACTTGCAGGGAACTTTCAAGTTCTTTTATTAGGGCGAGTATTACAAGCTTTTGGAACAGGCATCATTATTCCTTTAATGTATAACATCGTACTTATTATTTTTCCCATACACAAAAGAGGAATGGCCATGGGATTAGTAACTATGGTTTATACAGCAGCTCCCGCAGTTGGACCCACTGTGTCTGGCTTGATTCTTTCTAATTACACTTGGCATTGGATCTTTTGGATTTCATTCACGCTTATGATGGCTGCACTCATTGTCGGATGGATCTCTATGCAAAATGTATCACAACCCAAAAAAATAAATTTCGATGTTGTATCGTTGGTTTTGTCAACCATTGGATTTGGAGGAGTTGTATTTGGATTTAGTCAAGCTGGTGAAGGGACATCTGGTTGGCTAAGTATTGAAATATATTTGCCCATTATCATCGGGGGGTTAGGCCTCTATTGGTTTATTAAGCGCCAACTTTCAATGGCAGAACCATTAATGGACTTGAGAGTATTTTTCAAACCGATGTTTATTATTGGAAACGTGTTAATTTTCATTTGTATGATCGTCAATCTCTCAGTGACATTGCTCTTGCCAATGTTTCTAATTAGAGTTTTGCACATGGGTGCATTTTCAGCAGCGATTACTTTGCTACCAGGTGGGATTATATATGCACTAATTTCACCGATAAACGGCCGCTTGTTTGATCGTTTTGGACCGAAATGGCTTGTTAGGATCGGGACGATTTTAATGGCAGCAGGCATGTGTTCTTTTATATTTCTAGATCCAGACTCGTCCAAAATGTATATTATACTGATGCACATCATTGTCATGTTGGGCTTATTATTCGTATGGATGCCCGCTCAAACGAATGGAATGACGGCATTGCCACCTCATATGCACAAAGATGGCAATGCCGTCATGAATACCATTCCACAGATTGCAGGTGCTATCGGAATTGCACTTGCTGTTAGCATTATGACGGTGAGTTCGCGTAAGTATTCTGGTGATTTGCTCCCATCTAACCATGAGGAATTTTCAACAGGCGCATTAGTTATGGGAATTCAAAGCTCATTCATATTTTTGTTTATTGTTGCAATAGTGGGTGTTATAGCTTCACTGTTTTTGCGCAGAATACATGGAGATAGTGATCTATCAACGTAATTCAAAAAACAGTTAATTAGAAAGTAATGATTAACAAAAGAAATGGAGAAAATGTATCTATGAAATCAATCGCTGTATTCTGTGGTTCCAAAGAAGGAAGATCTGCAATTTATAAAGAAGCTGCAATAGAACTGGGTCATGAACTAGCCAGACGCGAAATCACCCTGATTTACGGAGGCGCTATTACTGGGCTCATGGGAGAAGTTGCTGATGCAGTGTTGGATAAAGGGGGCCTTGTAATTGGAGTGCTTCCTCATTTTTTACAGACTCGTGAGATTGCGCATAAAGGTTTGACTGAACTTATTATGGTCGATTCTATGCATGAACGTAAAGCCAAAATGGCTGAATTAGCAGATGGATTTATTTCACTCCCAGGCGGGCCAGGGACATTGGAAGAATATTTTGAGATATTTACTTGGGGCCAGCTTGGCCTGCATCAAAAGCCTTGTGGTTTATTGAATGTAAATCAATACTTCGATCCCATTGTATCCATGTTTAATGTTATGGACCGGGAACGTTTCATGCAACCGAACGTTCGTGATATGGTCTTAATAGATCAAACTCCGGAAGGGATACTTAATCAATTTTCAATGTATACTGCTCCTCCTGTCAGAACGTATCTCACGGAAAAACGCACTTGATTAAATGAAGCTCTCCAAACCACAGAATAGCGTTCACTAAAGTACGTACAACTCTCTATTACGTTCTAACGGGAAACGATAGCTTAAATAGCAGATTGCTAATGCAATCTGCTTTCTTTATTGAAGTAACGGGCAGGATACTTACACTGTAGGCCTTGAATTCAGGACCGTTACGTTAACGGCTTGCTACCCCGTTCTACTCTCCGATCAGCATCATACCCAGCGCCCATATCTTCTCTATGTTCTGCTCATCCGCAGCGTAAGCGGGATAGCTCTCCGATCCAAAGATATTCCTCAATTGTGCGAGGCCTGTCTCCGTTGTTGCCGGATGCATAATCTCTCTCCTGTGGTTAATGAACCGTCCAGTGACAGTCTTGAATTCGTCAGAGGTGCAGATGTGAAAATAATGATCAGCCATACCGGATGGCAGTGGGTTGGTCAGATTTTGGACCCGTGCCAGCACTCGCCACAGGGGACTCATTTTGTTAATCGTTGCTGGAGACAGCTTTACACGATTAATCTGCAGGGCATTAACGCTAATCCCTCGGCTCTTGTACTCTTCGGCCAGTTTGAAGCTCAACAGCAATAAGGCCATTTTGGAATCTCCATACCGTTTATACATACTGAACGGCCGGATGCCACGGTACTCACCGCGCAAATTATCGAACTCAATCGTCCGTTTGGGATCAAAGAAGTGTTTGATATTGGTTGTGCAGGCATGCAGAATCCTCGGATCTGGCGATTGTTCAAGCAGGCCGCGCAGCAAATGACTCATTAGCAAAGGACCAAATGTGTTGGTCGCAAAGGTCAGCTCGATATGCTCGGGGCTGAGCTTATACTCTTTTTCACCATGATTCAGGTAAGCAGCGTTATGAATGAGGATATCCAAACGGGGGTACTTAGCTATAAAAGCTGTACAGAATACACGGATGGATGCAAAAGAAGACATATCAACCTCCATGAGATCGACACTCTCGTTACTGGAAAGCCGTATAATCTCCTCCTGGACGCCCCTGCTCTGCTGCAAACTTCGACAAGCCATCACCACATGATAGCCCTCACTGGCAAACTTCAGCGTCGCCGCCCTGCCTATGCCCGAATTTGCCCCAGTAATGATCACCATTCGCTGTTCCATACCCGGCCTCCCTGACATCTTAGTTTGCCTTGGACCTCTAATCTTGAATTACCCAATTCTTTCTATCAAGCCTGTAATGATTATAGCTTTCGTTATCGATCTCAATAATCCCTTGCAATTGAAATCCGGATTTTTGGATGACTTTATTAGACGGCAAGTTAATTAAAAGTGCAATAGCATTCAGCACCTCAACGTTCGTATGTGCGAATAAATACTTGACCATCCCTTGCACGGCTTGTGTTGCGTATCCTTTACCCCTATGATCCCTGGATATTGCGTACATAATTTCTCGGCTTGAGGCCGGCAATTCATCCTTTATCCCTGAAGCGCACCATCCAATTAACTCTCCCGTCTCTTTCAAAACAATACCCAGTCGAAGGCGGAGTTCACCAACATCCCCACCTTCTGCTACAGCCTTCAGAAACTGCCCGTTCTCTGGAATTTCGTAGTGTATGAGCCATTCTTCCCGCTGCTCTTTCGCTACGTTCCAGCCTGGCAAAAATTCATGTATTTCAGGTTGCCAGGTAAGCGAATGAAATGTATCTAAATCAGCAACTATGTATTCTCTTAAAATGATGTCCTGACAGTCAATGCTAAACGTAATATCCTCTGCATGATAATGAGTATGGGTCTCCATGAAATATCTCCTTCGGGAAAATGTCCTTTTACCCATCATAATCATTTATTAGATTCTATGACTTGGCGAAAATAATTATAGCTAAACTGTACCGTTCATGAAGAAAACCTGAGTGATGCGGGGCGCCACGTTTTCAAAGGGCTTCTATACAGAGGTATTAAAGCTTTTTCTTCAGCATTACTTCATCATCCTTAATATAGCCGCTTAGTTCATAGGTTTGAATGGCTGGATTGTTGTCTCTTCCGGTTAAAATCTTAACTGTTTTGACACCACGTGTATGAAGTTGTTTTTCCAGAAAAGAAATTAAGGAAGTAGCGACTCCTTTACGCCGGGCAGATTCCTGAACATACATTTCAGTAATTTCTCCGTGAGCTTCATTGTAACAAAACGATTTCATACTTTGAGCACAGGCAAAGCCGACCACTTCGTCCATTATAGTAGCCACGGCTACCAATTCATTGTTGCTATTCAGAGACTTCATGATTTCTGACACAGAACGCTGGTCTCCACCATTGAACTCAAGATTTAATCTAGACAATGCCTCTGCATCATTTATCGATGCCAACCTTACATTAGTAGACACTCATCTCACCCATTTCCAGAATTTTTATTAGCCTAAAATCAATCCAATAACTTGTTCTTTATAATCTCAACAAATTTTGTCGATGCTGGCGATAAGGATACACTTTTCAAAAAAGAGATGCCAATACTTCGCTTCGGTATTTCCTCAGTTAATGAAACCTGATGCAATACTCCAGTATTCAAATATTTCTGGGAGAATTCCTTCGTCACACAAGCTACGCCTAAATTGATCTTGGCAAATTCCAGTAACAAATGATGTGAACCCAGTTCAAATTCGGGAGAAATTTTAATTCCTTTTGACAGCATATAGTCTTCCACATACTTTCTGGAGTTGGACTTGGATTCAAGGAAGATTAACGGCAATTTGACGACCTGATCCAGGGTGACCGTTCCTGCTAATTGGCTCTTAAATTTCTCCCCATATACAAAAATATCATGAATATCAGTGCAGGGGACTAATTCTAGTGCCGGATCTTCCAGCGGAAAATTACAAATACCAATATCCACACTGCCTGATTTAATTAGCGCACAAATCTCAAGGGTAGTGCCATTCACCATCTTGAACTTGATATTGGGGTAACGATTATGAAACTCTTCTAAGTACGGAAGTAAAAAATACTTGGAAATCGTATCGCCTACACCTATCTTCAACTCGCCAGTCGTTAAATTTTTCAATTCGAGCAGCTTTTCTTCCCCGACGTGGATTAAATTCATGGCCGAATTGGCATAGTCAAATAAGAGGCGGCCTTCATCCGTTAAAAATACACCCTTCGATGTTCTGGTGAATAGTCGAGTGTCGAGTTCCCTTTCTAATTGCATAATCCCCTGGCTGACAGCCGGCTGTGTCATATAAAGCTCTTGAGCCGCTTTGGAAAAGCTTGTGTTCCTAGCCACTGTACAAAACACTTTATATAAATCTAACTTACTCACTCCTATAAGCACCTCTTATATCACGTATTCAATATATTAATTTCATTTATACCACTTGCTGAGTGTATATTACAAATAGGAATCCAAATTATGCAAGGAGCGATTATATTGGAAAGAGTTGTCGGAACAGTTGTAAGAGGCCTTCGCTGCCCCATCATTAATCAAGGAGACAGCATCGAAGACATCGTTGTAGATAGTGTTCTAAAAGCTTCCGAAGTGGAAGGCTTCACCATTCAGGATAAAGACATCGTTACAGTTACGGAATCCATCGTTGCACGTGCGCAAGGCAACTATGCTACCATTGATCATATTGCACAAGATGTAAACTCCAAATATGGAGAAGATACGATCGGTGTTATTTTCCCCATCCTAAGCCGGAACCGCTTTGCTATCTGTCTTCGCGGTATTGCTAAAGGCGCTAAAAAAATTGTGCTCATGCTCAGTTATCCGTCGGATGAAGTAGGCAACCACTTAGTGGATCTGGACGAGCTTGATGAAAAAGGGGTTAATCCTTGGACCGATGTACTGACAGAGCAACAATTCCGCGAACTATTTGGATATAAAAAGCATACCTTTACCGGCATCGATTATATCGATTACTATAAATCATTAATTGAAGAATATGGCGTGGAATGTGAAGTCATTTTCTCCAATAATCCCAAGACTATCCTGCAATATACTAAACATGTACTGACTTGTGATATCCATACAAGATTCAGAACGAAGAGAATTTTGAAGGCCAATGGCGGAGAAAAAGTATATAGCCTCGATGACATACTGGCTGCATCGGTGGATGGCAGTGGATGTAATGAAAGCTACGGTCTGCTTGGTTCTAATAAGTCGACAGAAAATAGCATAAAGTTGTTCCCGCGCAATTGCCAACCAATCGTGGATAACATTCAGCGCAGACTCAAAGAAAAAACGGGCAAGCTCGTCGAAGTGATGATCTACGGGGATGGAGCATTTAAAGATCCTGTCGGTAAAATATGGGAATTGGCTGATCCGGTTGTATCGCCTGCTTATACAGCAGGACTTGATGGCACACCAAACGAGGTGAAATTGAAATACCTTGCTGATAACAACTTCGCTGATTTGAAAGGTGAGGCATTGCAGCAGGCTATCTCTCAATACATTAACAATAAAGAGACCGATCTGGTAGGCGCCATGGAAGCACAAGGTACGACACCTAGAAGATTGACCGATCTGATCGGCTCTTTATCAGACCTGACTTCCGGAAGTGGCGATAAGGGTACGCCAATTATCTTTATTCAAGGATATTTTGATAACTATACGAATTAACGTTTTTGGGAGCCTGTTCCCAATATATAAGACTATCCGCAAAAAAGCTGGGCACCTGTAGAGGTACCCAGCTGTACTTTATTTATGGGATATGCCACAGTGATTTCACTGAAAGGCATCGCTTGAAGTTTTATTATATGCCAAAGGAAAATGCTGTTAACTCACTGTCAGCTTCTCGTTATTTGCTTGTACAAGCGCTGCAACTTCCTGCGCAGTTGCACAGTTCAGCGCCTCTTCCGCCAATTGCTGAGCCGATTGGAAAGACAGCTTCGTCAGTTGGCTTTTGGCTGGGAGAATCGAGCTTGCGCTCATACTAAACTCATCCAATCCCAGACCGAGCAATAACGGGATTGCGATGGCATCCCCTGCCATCTCCCCACACATACCAACCCATTTGCCTTCTGCATGCGCTGCGTCAATCACCATTTTGATTAGCCGCAGTATGGAAGGATTATATGGCTGATACAAGTAGGACACCCCTTCATTCATGCGATCGACGGCAAGCGTATACTGAATCAGATCATTGGTGCCGATACTGAAGAAATCAACCTCCATGGCGAACAAATTCGCCAGAACAGCTGTTGAAGGAATTTCCACCATAATGCCTAGTTCAATATCCTCCGCAACCGGAATACCTTCACGCACCAGCGCGTCCTTCTCTTCCAATAAAATATCTTTCGCTTGTCTGAACTCATCCAGCGTAGCGATCATTGGGAACATAATCCGCAATTTGCCACTCACACTGGCACGAAGAAGTGCCCGAAGCTGTGTTCGGAATATATCCTGTCTGTCCAGACATAGGCGGATGGCCCGCAAGCCTAGAAACGGGTTCATTTCCTTGGGAAGCTGAAGATAAGGCAGCTCCTTGTCTCCGCCGATATCCAGCGTCCGGACGACAACGGGCTTATCCTCCATTTTTTCAAGGATCGTTTTGTACACATGGTATTGCTCATTTTCCGAAGGCATATTGTCTCTGCCCATGTACAAAAACTCTGTCCGGAACAATCCTACCGCTTCTCCGCCGTTCGATAGAACCGCCTCTACATCAGATAGAGAGCCAATATTCGCTGCCAGCTCTACTACATGACCATCAGCTGTTACGCTTGGCTCATGCAGCAGCCGTTTCCACTCCAGCTTCTGCGCTTCGTATGCCGCCTGCTTGTCACGATACAAAGCAACCGTTTCCTGATCGGGATTGACATACACGCTTCCTGTTAATCCATTTAAAATCAACAGGTCACCGTCCTGCACCTGGTCAATAATATGCTTGGTTCCGACAACAGCAGGGATTTCCATAGATCTCGCCATAATGGCAGAGTGCGAAGTTCTCCCTCCGATATTCGTCGTAAAGCCTTTTACATAATTCCTGTTCAGCTGTGCGGTGTCAGACGGGGTTAAGTCTTCTGCAACAAGAATGACATCTTCATGAATAGAACTGAGATCTGTCGACTTGGCATACAATAAATGGTTCAATACACGCTTGGTCACATCTCGCATATCTGCTGCCCGCTCTTGCAGATAAGTGCTCTTCATATCTTCAAACATTTTAATGAACATATTAGAAGTTTCTTGCAGTGCAAACTCGGCATTGCAGTGGCCGCTGCGAATCTGCGCTTCTACCGGCTCGATCAGTTCAGGATCACTTATGATATGCAGATGTGCTTCAAAAATTTTAGCTTTTTCCTCGCCTAGCTCCTGAAGTGTCCGCTCTTTCAGAGCTTTCAGTTCGTCCCTAGAGACGGCCAGTGCCTGATGAAAACGAGCGACTTCCGCTTCCGGATCTGGAACAGCCCGCAGTTCAATTGTTAGCTCAAGCTCTTTAATAACAAAGGCTTTAGCAATTGCTATTCCTGCGGCGGCAGCTATCCCGGATATATTATTCATGAACTGTGCCCAGCCCTTCCTGCTCAAATACCGCTTCAATAGCAGAGATCACAGCTGGCGCATCTTCTCCTGTAGCCTGAAAGGAAACATATTCTCCTGGCCCGACACCTAGTGAAAGCACGCCAAGGATCGATTTAAGCGACACATTACGACCATTAGAAGCAACAGTTACCTCTGATTGAAATTTCTGTGCTACGTTTACAAGAGCAGTAGCGGGGCGCGCATGAATGCCTTCCTTACTTGTAATAATAAATGTCTTGTTCATCCGGCTTCACTCCATCTTTATAAATTCAATAATGCCTTAGCCTGTGCAACTACATGTTCCACTGTAAATCCAAACTCTTTCATTAACCGGTCTCCCGGTGCAGATGCACCGAAAGTCGAAATCCCAAGAATAGCACCTTCTGTTCCCGTAAACTGTTCCCAGCCAAACGGAAGTGCCATTTCGATCGCAAGTCGTGCGTGAACTTCCGGATGCAATATAGCATCGCGATAAGCCTGATCTTGCTGTTTGAACAGTTCCCAACTCGGTAAACTTATGACGCGTGACAGAATGCCTTCTTCAGCAAGCACTGCCTGCGCCTGAACGGCAAGCTGTACCTCCGAGCCTGTGGCAATTAGCTGCACATGCGGCTTCCCAGTAGATACATCCGATACGATATACCCGCCCCGATTCACACCTTCAGAGGCTTGTGCTTGACTCTGCTTCAGAATCGGCAAATTTTGTCTTGTCAAAATCAATGCGGTCGGTCCTGCTTGCTTTCGAACCGCTAGCGCCCAGGCTGCAGATGTTTCATTGCCATCGGCAGGCCGAATCACCGTCAGACCAGGAATAATCCGTAAAGAAGCCACTTGCTCAATCGGCTCATGTGTTGGTCCATCTTCACCTACAGCAATACTGTCATGTGTGAACACATAGGTAACCGGAAGCTTCATCAGTGCCGCCAGTCGAATGGCCGGACGTAAATAGTCAGCGAATACGAGGAACGTTCCCCCAAATACTTTTAACCCGCCATGCAAAGCTATACCGTTCATCACAGCAGCCATAGCAAATTCACGGACACCAAAGTAAATATTCCGGCCCTCATAGCTGGAAGGAGTGAACATGGCTTGACCCTTCAGGTGCGTCATCGTCGAGCTCTCCAAATCAGCAGACCCGCCTAGTAGGAAAGGGATAGCCTGTGCCAAGCCATTTAACGCATGACCTGACGCTACTCGTGTAGATACAGCAGCATCCCCTTGTTCATACACCGGCAGTAGTTGCTCCCAGCCCTCAGGCAACCCTCCCGATATCGCCGTTTCAAGCTGGTCAGCCAGCTTTGGATAAGCCTCTTTATACGCCATAAGCAGCTGCTCCCATGCCTGGTATGCTTCGACGCCACGCTGCTTCACTTGTGCAAAGTGTTCACGGACTTTATCCGGTACATAGAACGGCTCTTCAAACTCCCATTCATAGAACTCCTTCGTTAACTTGGTTTCCTCCTGACCAAGTGGAGAACCATGCGGCCCTCCATGTCCGCCTTTCCCCTGCTTATTCGGGCTGCCGTATCCAATTACCGTCTTGACTTCGATTAAAGTTGGGTGCTCGCTGTCCTGTTGCGCCTCTTCTATGGCAGCAGTTATTCCGTTTAAATCATTCCCGTCTTCTACGAGCATGGTTTGCCAGCCATAAGCTTGGAACCTGTCCCGAACCTTCTCTGAGAAGGAAAGCCCCAACTCGCCGTCAAGCGAAATATCATTGGAATCATACAGCACGATCAGCTTACCGAGCTTCAAATGGCCTGCAAGCGATGCAGCCTCAGAGGCCACACCCTCCATCAGATCACCATCGCCGCAAATCGCATATGTGAAATGATCGATAATCGGGAATTTTTCTTTATTATACGTCGCCGCCATATGCGCCTCGGCTGCAGCCATGCCGACAGCCATGCCAATCCCCTGACCGAGGGGGCCTGTCGTTGCATCAACCCCAGGTGTGTGCCCATACTCCGGATGTCCCGGAGTTTTGCTGCCCCATTGCCGGAACTGCTTAATCTCGCTAAGCGGAAGATCATAACCGCATAGATGCAGGAGGCTGTACAACAGCATTGATCCATGTCCTGCTGATAGTACGAAGCGGTCACGATTCAACCAGTCCGGCTGACCCGGATGATGCTTCATAGTGTTGGCGAATAGCTGATAACCCATAGGTGCTGTCCCCATCGGCATACCCGGGTGCCCTGAATTAGCCTTCTCTATCGCATCGATCGCTATCGTGCGGATTGTTGCAATCGAAAGCTCATCTATTGACTTATGTTGACTCATGCAATTCAACCGTCCTCTTCTCAAAATATCCTTGTCTTCATGACAATCGTAGCGTCAAATAACAAACAGCTTACACTGTAGTTCCTTTATTCTTCTCAACCGTCTCAAGCAGTTCTCTTAAACTTGGATCATCAATATAATTGCTGATCGTCACAATGTTCTTGCCCTTATGTCTGAGCAGCGCTCTTTCGTACAAGTCCTTATGAACAACAATAATATCGGAATCATCCGGTACGTCTTCGATTCTGAAATGCTTGACCTCAATACCGGTAATGTTTTTCTTTTGCAGTCTCTTTCTAAAGGTGGTAGCCCCTAAGGCACTGCTTCCTGCTCCGGCATCACATGCAAAAGAGATCTTGTTAATTTCTGTTGTAGCAGGTGCATCCGTTACAATCTCATTAAGCAGTTCCTTACCTTCAGCTTTCATGGCTTTGGATTTTTCCAGAGAGCTGCTGAAGCTTTCCTCATCATCAGACTTATTGTCCAGTTTCAAAATAATAGAGGTGATCACAAAAGAAACAATTGTCGCAGCAAGCACGCCCAGAAGCATGCCGAGGAAGCTTCCTTTTGGCGTTAACGCCAAATATGAAATAAAAGAGCCTGGACTTGGTCCTGCTACCAGACCGGCATGAAACAGATTAAAGACTGTAATACCTGTCATGCCGCCTGCAATCATTGCAATAATCGTCAGCGGTTTCATTAATACATAGGGGAAGTACAATTCATGAATCCCGCCGAAGAAGTGAATAATAATAGCGCCCGGTGCTGTTTTTTTCGCTGCCTTTTTCCCAAAAAATGAAAACGCAAGCAGAAGGCCAAGACCTGGTCCCGGGTTGGAGGCTACTGTAAAGAAAATGGATCTGCCTGAGCTTAACGTATCCTGCATGCCAAGTGGATAATAAATGCCTTGATCGATAACATTATTCAGGAATAATACTTTGGCCGGTTCATTAATGAGAGACAGCAACGGCAAGTAGCCGCCGGCAACCATGGCTTTAATCGATGTTGTGACAAAGGCATTTGCACCCTCGATCACCGGACCAATTACATAGTAAGAGAACACCATTAATATAAAGCCCAATATTCCGATAGAGAAATTGTTAATGATCATTTCAAAGCCCGCTGGCATTCTGTTCTCCAGGCTTTTATCGAATTTCTTAATGACCCATCCGCCCAGAGGACCAATAATCATAGCCCCTAAAAACATGGGTATATCGGATCCGACAATAAGACCAATGGCCCCGATTGCACCCATTACCGCACCCCGATTGCCTGCTACCATTCTTCCGCCGGTAGATGCAAGCAATAAAGGCAGTAAATACGTGATGGCCGGACCGACGATTTCCGCCAATTTCTCATTTGGGAACCAGCCCGTGGGAATAAATAGCGCGGTCAAAATCCCCCAAGCAATAAACGCACCAATATTAGGCATAACCATGTTGGTCAAAAAACCGCCTACAACTTGAATCCGTGCACGTATTGATGATTTCTGCTTTGCAACACTGGACATTGGAATCGTCCCCTTAGTTCAAATTTTCTGCTGCTCAACACCATTTGCAGGTGTTATTCCACTTCTTCGATGAGGGATATTAATTCCGTCTCACTGCTTACTTGGAGCAGCTTCACCATTACATCCTCGTCTATCAGCATAGAGGAGAGATCTGTAATAAGCTCCAAATGTCCTGTACTATCCTCAGCTGCAAGTACAAACAACAAGCTTACTTCCTTACCTTCCGGGAATAACACTGGTGTTTCCAGTTTCAAAAAGGACATTCCTGTGGCATTAATATTGCCTGTATTCTTAGCATGTGGCATAGCAATACCCGGTACGATCACGATGTACGGACCATTCTTATGCACATTATCTATCATGGCCTGGACATAAGCAGTTGTAATGGCGCCTTGATCCAGTAATGGCTTAGCCGCTATTTGAATGGATTCTTCCCAGCTATGAACCGATTGAAGGAATTTAGTATTATTTTTCAAAAAATGACTTAACATGATGTTTAGCCCCTCTTCATTCATTTGGATACAGCTGTCAATGCAGAAACATGCTGTCTAATGACTTCCTGTACTTCCGGCTCGGTAATGTGTGAAAAAGCTGCCAGAGCGCTTATCAAACCTTGTTCTGATATATAGTCTTGCAGCTCTACCGCCTCTTCATCCTTCGTATTGCGGAATAAATAACCGGCGGCAATCACTTTGGCAAGCTGGCTGTAAGGAAGACCTCGCTTATACAACTCAGTCACTGGTTTTACAAGCCGCTCATCCTGACCAAGCTTCCGAATCGGGGACCTGCCAACCCGAAAAATATCATCGCTCACCTGTTCGTTTCTGAAGCGTTTACATGTTGTTTCGATAAAACTTTGTAATTCTTCGGCAGACTTGCCATAGGCTGCTTCAAAATAACGGGCCACCTCATACATCGCCCCCTGAACCGTAGCTTCGATGTCCGGATGAGCAAGCGCACGCTGGATAGTCGGCTCGTTATACAGGTAACCAAGGTAGGCTGCTGCGGCATGACCCATATTTACGATAAATAGCTTTCTCTCAATATAGGGCGTCAAATCATCTACATAAATGACTTTATCCAATAAAGGCAAAGAATGATTCAGCATCTCCGAACGATTAATGATCCATTCAAAAAATGGCTCAACCTGAACCAACTCCCCCTCATTAGTTCTTCGGGATAATGCAAGCCGGTCGACCGCCGCATTAGGAAAGCCTGCAAACGAAAGGATCGTTGCCATTTCTTCTGCAGAGGCAAGCCTTTCAATTTCCTTACGCAAGGTCGTCGAAGCGTTGATTGCATTTTCGTTAGCAATGATATCTATTGGGCCCTTGCGAAGTTCTGCTCTGGAGAGCAGAGCCTTGAACAGAATATTGGCAACCTTAGACAGATTCGGAACACCTACAGAAAGCGTAATTAGGTCGGCTGCTCCAATATTCGCAATGACCTCTTCCTCTTGTGTTATGCTGTTAAGCGCTGACACCGGCGAGATCACTTCAATCGTATGATCCGCATCGAGAAGTTCAACCTTATAGCTATTCGTTTTGTTGATGGTGTCGATCATCTCTGGATTAACATCAACAAAGCATACCTCAAACCCGGCTTTGCTAAGCACATTCCCTATGAAACCTCGGCCGATATTACCGGCACCAAAATGAACCGCCTTCATCATAAGCCCCCTTCTACCTCTTATTCCAGGTTGGCATGGTACTGCCACAGAGCGTGCATATCGACATTGTTTTCTTTGACAATCATTAATGAGATCGTGTCGCCAAGTAACAACAGACTCTGCTCAAACAGGCTGGTCATCGGTTGAATCGACGGGATTTCACCTGGCAAATTCAGCTTTGTGCTAACGGGAATTCGTACAAATATATCAGCATACTCTCTCATGGAGCTCTGCGGGTTAGCTCCGATATGTGCAACGGTTGCTTTGAATTGCTTCGCCTTCTTGGCAATGATAAGCGGGAAGGCCGTCTCTCCACTGCCAGATCCCACAATGAGCAAATCATTTTCCGTAATCGCCGGCTCCGTAATTTGACCAACTACGAAGGTGTTCACACCGAGATGCGCTAATCGCTTGGCAATCGACTTTAGGGACAACAGTACTCTGCCAACACCTACAAAGAAAACTTTATCCGCCTTTTTGATCGCGTCTGCCAACTGCTCCACCTGCTGAGGCTCGATACTGATCAATGTCTCGGAAAGCTCGTTAGCAATGGCCTTGGACACCTCATTGAATGGACTCATTTACTTCACCCCCGCTTGAAGTCCTTGATGAATTGCTTCCTCAACCAATACTTTGTTGTCAGCCAAGCTGCGGTGTGGGATAAACAAACTGGTTGAGCCCGCGACCAAAATATCCGCTCCTGCCTCTACAAGTGCAGGGATCGTATCCAGGGACACCCGACCATCCACTTCAATTTTTGTGTTCAGCTGCTTCGCTTGGATTAGTTGCTGCAACTCCTCTACCTTCTTCACAGCATAAGGCACTTGCTTCTCATTCTTGTCTGTTGCAAAGCCTGGATTAATAAGCATCAGCAGCACTACATCACATTCCGGCAGGATATGATCCAGCACAGACAACGGCGTAGAAGGATTTAAGGCTACCCCTGCTTTAATGCCACTTTTTTTAATAAGTTGGAGACAACGATCAACATGTATACCGCTTTCAACATGAAAAGTAATTTGTTGTACCCCGATATTGATCATCTCTTGGATAAAAAATTCGTTATTATTCGACATAATATGAACATCAAAATTCATATCTGTAATTTTGCGGAGCTGCTTGATTGTATCGATTCCCAGCGGCATGCTTGGGCTGAAGCTTCCATCAATAACATCAACATGCAAAGTATCCAGTCCGACCTTCTCGATTTCTTTAATTCCACTTTCCAGATTGCAAAGATCCGCACACATGATAGATGGTGCAATTGTGATTGCTCTTTTGCTCATGTTTATGTCTCCTTTTATGCGTTTATATGCTTCTTTGTACGAGTATAAAACAAAAAATATGCGCAGTAAAGCGTTTATTTTCGAATTAAATAAGATAACAATTATAAACACGCATAAATTAGCTAATCTTTTTATCGCATCATGCATATAAACCGCAACAAAAACGTCAATTCAGGTGAATGAACCAGGCATAATAATGATAAACATGCAAAACAAGGACCTATTTATTGCAGTTTTTTTGAAAATTGTGCTACACTAAAAAGAAAAGAAGGGTACGGACTACATGTTAAAAGAAGAACGTCAGCAAAAAATCGTGCAGATTTTAAACACTGAGCACAAGGTCATCGCCAGCGATTTAAGTAAACGCTTAAACGTATCTGAGGATACTATCCGCAGAGATTTGAAGGACCTTGACATACAAGGGCTTGTCAAACGAGTTCATAGCGGTGCACTCCGCATAGGCCCGCCTGTTGAGGATTTTTCCACGAGGCAAAATGTTTCCAGTGACTTGAAGACGAAGCTGGCACTCAAAGCGCTGGATTATATCAAAGACAACATGGTCATTCTTATTGATGGAGGAACGACCAACCTGTATCTGGTGAAGCAGCTTCCATTAACATTAAAAGCTACTATTATTACCAATAGCCCGCCTATCGCGATGGCCTTGTCCAACCATAATTCAGTAGAGGTGATTATGATAGGCGGCACCTTGTTCAAGGAGTCCATGGTCAATTTAGGTATTGATACCGTAGAAACACTCAACACAATGCGCAGCGATCTATACATTATGGGCGTCTACAACATTGATCCGTATATCGGCATTAGTGTTCCTAGTCTGACCGAAGCGTTGGTCAAACGAAAAATGATATCTATTTCCACCGAGGTGCTGGGAATGGTAACATCTAATAAGCTGAATACGATTTCGAATCATATTGTATGTCCGTCCAACCAGTTGACTTATCTCGTTACAGAGCATGTGCATCCCGAAATTACGGGATTGTATGCTAATCAAGGTATCATTGTGACGGAATAGTTACCCTCCGGTGTACTCCCCGACAAATTGTACATGATTGTATTAACATGTAATTGAGCATACCAAAAACCTCCTTATACGAAGATAACTATATCTCTTCTTTGTACAAGGAGGTTTTTACGTATTGAACAGAAGAACTTATCCTTTAAAAGTACACTCATAAAGAACACAAACAGTACCACCCTATCCGGGCAGCCCTGTCTGCGTGCAAATGTTGCAGCTATTTTATTCCTCTTCCTCCACGATGTAATTTAGTAGACGTCCATTATCATTCCATTGGCCGTACATTTTGTTTTCTCTCGTATTGGTTATGAATTTGTCTAATCTGTTGTTAAACAATTCTGGCTGTTTCTTATTGCTTTGTATCGTGTCGATCCGGACTCTTTTATAAAGCTCTGGAAAGGCCATGAAATGATCGTATACTTGCTTTTCCTCTTTTAATCTTTGCTCTATATCTTCATCTATTTTGAAAGAATCGTAATCCATATCAGGAAGAACCTTTCTTCCTTCGTCTGTCATGAGTCCCAGCCTTTCGAGGCGGCGGACACGTTCTTTATTCAATTCAGTCCATGAGCTTTTTTGGCTTCGGGGTGACAATCTCTGAGCCAGCTCCGTTTCAGATATTTTCTTCTTGACTCCATCAATCCATCCAAAGCACAAAGCTTCCTCGACCGCGTCCAAATATAAGAGCGTATCCGATTTGGGCGTCATACTGACCAAGACCCAACAGCATTTTTCAGTCCTACTATTCTCCTGTAGCCAGAACCTCAGCTCTTCTCTCGATTTTACGGGAGTCAAATGATCCATTTCCATATATAAAAAGAAACTCCTCTCCACAGTTATCATATATCGGTTAATTCACGCTTGCTTTCTCAACATGCGCATTGGAAATGGCTGTTTTTATCATGATCAGTATGAAAGCAAGCAATAAAAGCATAACCGCTCCAGACAAGCTAGTATAAGCATACACCAAATTAGAGATAGCAAACATCAGGATAGAGGAAAGTAAGATTGCTTTTCGATTCATGCCGGATGCAAGTAAGGTTAGGAATGGGCCCGAAATCGCAACGATTAACGCAAATGCACTGACAAGGTATCCGGCCTCCGAGGGCGCTATATGAAACTTTTGAGTGATTTGGGGAAGAACTCCGATCAGCCCAGCGAAGAATAGCTATTTTTCATAAATCGTGCCTCCATCGGTATAAAAAAATGGCCTTCAGCTGGAAGACCATTTTTCAGAAGTGAGTTACTGTTTGTTGGCTATTACTTGATCTAGGAATTTATCCGCGTCACTATTAAACTTCCAGTTGACCCCGAACTGATCAACCAGCGTTCCAAAGCACGAAGACCAAGGATAATTGGATAACGGCATGGTGACATGGCCGCCAAGGGACAAAGCATTAAAGTATTGCTCCAGTTTTTGCTTATCGTCAATGACCAGACTAATCAGAATATTATTCCCTTGCACCAGCTCACCTGTTACCGCCTTCATGGAAGGCAGAATGTCCGACATCATAAGCTTCCCGCCTGCGAATTCGATGGAAGACTCCATGATCATATTTAACTCATTTTCCGGCATTGGGTAGTTTGGATCTTGCGGAATATCCCCAAATTTCACTTTCTTTACTTCAATTGCACTTAAAGCCTCCGAATAAAATTCAATCACTTCTTCTGTGATTCCATCAAAATTCAAATATGCAATAGCTGACATAAAGTAATCCCTCCTTCTTATGATAAATGTAGTATAATCTACAAAAGGTGACAACTATATGTCACCGTTCTCAGATGATGTAGAGAAATAAGAGGAGGAAATATGGACAAGGTTGAGCGACTTATTTCTATAATAATGATTTTGCTGAAAAAAAATATCGTTTCGACTAGTGAATTCGCGCAATTATTTAATGTTTCCAAAAGAACGATTCTTCGTGATATGGAAACACTGAGTCTATCAAACATCCCGATCTATGCTACCCATGGAGTTAATGGCGGCTACGGTATTATGGATGAATACAAAGTTGATAAACGTCTTTTAAGCAGCACCGACTTAGAGAATATATTAACTGCGCTAGGCGGATTGGAACAAATTCTAATTAGCGAAGAAGTTGAACTTACTATAAAAAAAATAGAAGCGATGGTTAGCCCCTTATCTCTGAAAAGTTCAATTCAACTGTCATTTTATGATTGGGAGGGGCGTTCTGAGATCCTTCAAACCTTGAGGGCATGTCAAGAAGCCATATTAATGAGAAGGTTAGTTTCATTTGATTATATAGATAAGGATGGCGCTACGTCGAATAGAATTGTCGAGCCCTATCAGCTTCATTTTAGCGAAAGAAGTTGGTATCTGAAAGGATTCTGTTTAGATCGTATGGGGTATAGAACGTTTAAATTATCCCGGATCGATAAGCTTACTATGGATGAAAAAACATTTAGCCCTAGGGATGATTTGTTGGAACAAGTGCAACAAGCAAGTTATCAACCGCAGCTAGTCGCCATTAAGGCATTGATTTCGCCTGGCATCAAAGATCAATTCATTGAAAGATACGGTCGGAAAAGTATTGAAAACTATAGTGCTGAATTTTTATTAGCAACCATTTATGTTCCTCAAAACAGTACGGGATTTCAATTTTTAGCAAGTTTCGGCACCAATCTAACCATCCTAGAGCCCAAAACATATGTTGAAGACTTTCGAAAATATTTAAAGAAAATGATGGATAATTATTCCAGATGATAGCAGAGGGGATGAATTCTATTTCAACCGCCGCTTTAAGCAGACGGAGGGCCTAACGCCTGGACAATTTGTCCGCAACTATGAGAATAAACCAGCTAATATTTGTGCTTTAACCTGTCTTGGGCATTTACTCGCACTTGGCATCCGTCCCACTGCAGCCGCAAAGAATTTGACCAACAGACCCTACTTGCGAAACCTTATTCTGGATATTCACCGGGTGAACAATATTCCTTATCAACTGGAAGAGATCGCCGAACTACATCCGGAATATATACTGGTATCGAACGAACAGGAATGTGAAGAGCTGTCAACCGTTGCATCTACGATGATCTTCTCACAGAACGACCATAAACCAATGACTTTACTGGCGATGCTTGGCGATGCTTTTAACAAACAGAGGATGGCGCAGCAGCTTATTATGCAATATGAACAGAAAGCTGAACGTCACAGAACCGAAATACGGAGATTCATATCCAAGGAAGAAACGGTGTCAGTTATCGAAATACGCACCGATTCCATTTATGTGTTTGGCAACTTCTGGTGCCGTGGAGCTTATAATTTATACGATGGGCTTCAGAACGCTGGAGAAGACTTTCATTTGGAAGCAGTTAAAGGCTGTGCAAAATAATCGTGTCTATTCCATAGATCCGGAGCATTTGCTGTCAGCGACCCCATCTCCATGCATAGCCAAATGGACGTGCAGATGAATCTCCTGCTTGCTCGGTAGTTAGGAAACAATCTGGCTAAAGATTCTCTTTACTCTATAAAACGAAACCAAGATCATGCTAAAAAGCCAGCTATAATAGCTGGCCTAATTTGTATTGTGAGGATGTAGGTTAGAGCATAGATTTATAACGTAGACTGGATGAACACCGTAAACGTAAAATAGTCCCCACCTAACGATCAGATGGAGACTACTTCACACTTACTAGGTGAAACCCTTCTGCTTTGCGCCAATGGCGGTTGTGCCTATCCGAAGCCCGACCGTCCCTGTTGCGCCAACTACGGTGGCCGAGTTAGTTCGTGTGTGCGACGGCACTTATTTCAACCAATTGCTCAGGGGACGCAAGATAGGTCACGCCGATGAGACTGCCGGGATATTTTCACTAGCTATGAGAGGCGGATACTCCGAATGATAAGTTCAATAGTATCCTTGTTTTGCTCGTAAACGTCCTTCGTCATATGGATGTTCCCGCCTAAAGCTCTTGTATTGTATCCAAGATCCCTTAATTGATTCTGATCAAACACATAATAAATGGAGATCGTATCTTGATCCTCACTGGTATATTTCTTACCCTTTAATCCGGTTTGCGTGACAAAGTCTTCTACAACAGCATTACCTGCGGGGTCCCAAGACAGTGTTCCTTCTTGGCCAGACAAAGATATTTTTTGTTCAGGATCGTTCTCAACATTTATAACAATTCCTGCATCAGGTATGGCTTCTCTCGATTCGGTAGCTTTGTAATTTTCAGTTCCTTCAACCCTGTAATCCCAATTATCGGGAATACCCACACTAAAGTTAAAACGTGAATTGCTGTGCGTAATAAAATTTTGTGGTGTTGAAAACTCTTCAACGATTTCATTGGATTGACAGGCTGACAGTCCAAAAACTGTGAATATCAGTAGAATGAGCTTTTTGAATTTAAGTCGCCTCATTATTAATCGCTTCCTTAACTATCGTTCTTAAAGTGGTGTGCCGAATTCGACAAGCGTATTTCGGGCAGATCGTTGTCTATGTTTATCAACAAGCTCTCGAGAAGAAGCCGTTATTCGACATTCTTTAGCATCTCAAGATATCCGCCTAAACTGTTATTACTAATTCCTACTACAGGTCTGCCCATTTGAGATGCTTGTCATAGGAAATCGCAACAGTCGAGTAAATAAATTACTTGTCATTCCAACAACTCACTTTTCTACTTGTGGAGTCGGTTATCTAGCACCGTCTGAATGATTTGACGATCTGAAAGATCACTGAGCAAAGAAGCAAATCGATATGGTTGTAGGCTGTAAATTGTTTAAAAGTGAACATTCACTTACCTTTGCACCAAATTAAACATTGAGCAGGGACATGGTAGTGACCATTCTTGGACGATTGGCAGAAATGGATGTTGCAGCTTATACGTACGACCAGGGCGAACCATGTTCCGAAACGTTAGTAACGAGTGTAGCAATGGACCCGGCGACGCGAAAAAGCCGTCCGGTGCCGGACGAGCTTCGTCATATTTTCGGCTAGATCCAGCCAACGCAAAAAGCTTTTCAATATGAGCCACGTTGCTGGTCCGTTTCGGAAAGCTTTTTGCGTTCAATAAGATATCTTCCCAAATAGATCGAAATTTCCAAATCATAATTTCCGGTAGTCCCTTGGAACTTTTATGCATGCATTGCGACTCGAAAGCCACAATGACCGCTTGAGCTATCCGGTGTATTCGAGCTTCGAGCAGCAACCCTGTAGCGATTACAGTAGGAACGGTGACAAAGGTAAGATCCTCCTCTCATCGATTTATGTCCTGTATCGATATTAAATATCGGATTCACATTTTGCGTCTGTTGGTGATAAGCCGGACTGAACCAGTCTGCGCACCACTCCCATACGTTTCCTGCCACCTGATATAAACCATAGCCATTCGGTTCGAATGTATGGACCGGAGCCGTATCGATATAACCGTCGCTTGCATGGTTTTTAACAGGAAACTTTCCTTGCCAAATGTTGCACATGTGCTGGTCGTCAAGCTTCAGTTTGTCTCCCCACGGGTATCTTTTCCCTTTCAATCCACCACGTGCTGCGTATTCCCACTCCGCTTCGCTTGGCAGCCTTGTCCCTGACCATTTGCAGAACGCTATTGCATCATTCCAAGTGACATGAACGACCGGATGATCCATTCGATCCGTGATGCCAATCTCTATTCCTTCCGGCCTTCTCCAATTTGCTCCTTCTACCGCCAACCACCAGGGCGCCTGTTGCGAGGAACCCTTCACTTTGCTCCTTGTCTCTTCGGACACCAGAAGATGAAATACATAAGACCAACCGAATTTCTCCGCTTCCGTTATGTAACCCGTAGCCTCAACAAAAGCTCGATATTGCGCATTTGTGACTGTATAAGCCGAAATGTAAAACGGATCAATCTCAATCTTTCGAGCTGGCCCTTCCCCATCGTCCGGAAAGCCTTCCGAGTCATTCGTTCCCATCTCGAACGCACCGCCTGTTAAACTTACCCAGTCAAATCGGAGACTAGATGGAGCACTGAGAGTGCATGGTGTCGCAACCGGTTCTGCTGCTTGTATAAGTTTATCATTCGTATGCTGTCTGCTCACCGAGCAGCATGCTTTGGGAATTGGATGGTTCATCTTTCTCTCTCCTGTCGCAGTATTCAAATGTGCAAAAGTTCCCTGGCCGTACTAACGGACAGGGAGCTTAAACTTAACTGTTGTATAGCCGGTACACTTGGGCGCTGTTCAGCGCAGTATTGTATAGCTGGAAATCATCTACGCTGCCGTTCCAATAATCGTTGGCATCGGTAGGCGATTTATGGGCCCCGATGCGGAACGGGGACGTTTGGGATTCGATGGTGCGTGTTGCCGATCCGACCGGTTGTCCATTCACATAAAGCGTGACGGCTCCGCCCCGATTTACAACCGCTACATGCGTCCATTCTCCTGTAGGAATCGTCTCAGATGAGAGCAAGGCGCTTCCGCCAAGAAAAGTACCGAGTTGGCCAGTCGAAGTTACTCGGTATAGTAATGTGCGCCCCAAAACGCCCTCCTGTTGAAAAATAACTTGGTTAACACCAGCCGCAGTATCCAGCTTGACCCATCCCGCAACGGTAAAATTGCCTGAGCCCGGATTCAGTACGGCCGGCACGCTCACGTAATCGCCTCTGCCGTTCAGCTTGAGCGAACCGCCGATTTTGCCGTTGTTGTTCCAGACCGGGTTGCCTATCAAACTGCCGTTATTCGTACCTGCTGCATCAGCGGCCGTGACGCCGCTTCCGTCATCGAGCTTGAAATGAGCAAGCGGACTAACGAATGCAGGTGCAAGGCCTGGCCCTTGATAAGCTCCGATACTCGGCGCTGTCGTAGAAGAAACAGCATTACCAAAATAATCTCGGCCTCCGTTTGCAGGGATCACAGCCCCTACATTCAGTGCCACCGAGCCGGCTCCCAGCTTGTAACCCGCCTGGTCGAGACTGCCGGGGCCGTTCAGCCAAGGGTCAGTTGTTACCGTATTAGTCGCCCATGCTGGAACCGGCACTCCGAAAAACGCGTTATTGTCGATAACGAAATTCAAATCGTCCAGCGTCCATGTAACCTGACCGCCACCCTCTTTGTAAATGAGGTTGTTCCGGAACTGGATGGCCTGCCGCTGATTCGTCGTCTCTTGATAAATAACGGGCGCAAGGCCGGAACCTATATACATTGTATTATTGTAAATATGGCTTGAAACCACCTCGCCGCCGCAGCTTTGGAACATACGCGCCCGGTCGTTGACCGAAATATTGTATCGGATCACGAAGTTGACCGCCTTACTGTTTCCCTGGGCACAAATCAGAAAAAATCCGCCTTCGTTTCCATGGGAATAGTTGTATTGGAATGTGATATTGCTTGTGGAATGATCGATGTCATATGCCATACCATCCTTAGTCGTTTTGCCACCGGACGTGTCGTTGAATTGAAAGGTGACATTGTTTGCGTTCGCCGTCCACATACCTGCGTTCGGCGAGTCGGATCGCATATTGAAACCGGTTAAGGTATTGGATTCGACCAGCGCCCCGTCAACCGTCATTGGTGCGATTCCGTCCCCGCCGATATCCGAGAGCGTATTACCGCTAATGTAGAGGTCGGTCATCGGCTTCCACGACCCGTTGCACAAACTCCCCCAAAACTCCACCAGTCCCGGTCGTTGGCAATAATTAGACCAAACATAAATCCCTTGACGGTCTACGCTTGCAATCTGATTGTTCAACACTTGCACCTGATGAAAAGCGGTCGGCACCGCTGTGCCAAGCACCTCAATAACGATGCCGCCTGAAGCATTCGCGTATTTGCCTGTGCCGTGATAGTTGCCGCTGACCGTTGAAGGCATGTAGCCGCGGACATCGTGAATATATAAGTTTCGCAACGTAATGCCGTATAAGTCGCCTGCGTTTTCGCCAAGAACGTGTACCCCCCGTCTAGCCGTCTTGTTATCGCCGGAAGCTGTCAGTTCGAGATCGCTTAACTCTATATATTGCAAATTACGCAGCAAAATAGCGTCGGTCTGACCATTCGCGTTAATAACGGGTCTTGCCAAGCCCGGACCGTAGGCAGCAATCGTGACAGGTGCGGCGAAACTCCCGCTTCCTACCGGCGCAAAAGTGCCGGAGCAGATCGACCCGCGTTTGAACAGAACGGAATCACCGGGGGTAAGATGAACCGTATTAATTGCCGCCAAATTGTGAAATGGAGCGGCCTCGGTTCCCATGCCGGCTTTCTCAGCAGCACAATCCACATAATAGGAAATGCCGGCCGCGAAAACGGAGGGTACGCGCTCTATCCGACCAAAGACGGGAATTAACAACGCTAATAGAACCAGTAATCGGACTAGTTGACGAATCATTTTGGAAAACAGCTCCTTCGTTCAGTGTAGGTTTAATCGCACTGCGGCACTCTTTGCAAGGCAAGCAAGGGAATTGTACCGCAGTTGCGGGCTTCACCGGCAGGTAGCGGAAGTCGCGCCCGTCACGGAAGGAGACCAGTACTGGAAATTAAGATCAAGCGATGTGAAAAGCGATCCGGCAAGAAGGGCAGCGGCCCTTTCCGTTGTCAGCTCCGCGCTTCCTGCAACGAAACATGACGCTGGCCTCCCGGCACGGCCGGCGCCGGCCGGATGATCGGCACGCTCTCCCCCGCGGCCGCCATGCGATGCTGCAGACGGGCTTGCAGGATATCCGCAGCCTCGCGATGAGAGTCCAGACCAATCAGGTTCGTTAGTTCATACGGATCAGCATCAAGGTCGTACAAATAAGCCTCGATATACTCCTCCGAGCCGGCCTGCGCGTTACCGTCCTTGCCCTCGGCGACGACACAATATTTCCATTTTCGCGTGCGGATCGCTCGAGCGATGCTGCTTTCGCTGATTTGCACGAACACCTCCTCCTGCCAAGGCTGAGAAGAGCCCGCACCGTTCAAGAGCGGCATTATCGAGTTCCCTTGCATCTGTGCAGGCACCTTAATTCCTGCGGCATCCAGCAGTGTAGGCGGCAGGTCGATCAGACTGACAAGCTGCCGCAGCTTGCGGCCTTCGCTAAATCCAGGGCCACTAAAAGCTGTAGGGACGCGAATCGAGCTGTCATGGCAAGAACGCTTGTATTCCTCGTTCCGCGTCTTGAAATGGTTGCCGTGATCGGAGGTAAACAGTACAATTGTTTGCTCGTCCAGCTCCAAGCTTTTAAGAGCGTCGAGCACCCGGCCGAGCGCTTCGTCTAGCCGTTTAACCATGCCATAATAACCGCCGATATGCTGATGGACGGTGCCTCCTAGTGCCGCGAGATCGGGCGGAATCCAGCGGCCGCCATATTGCTCGCGGTAGCCAACTGGAGCAGGATAGTCGTCAATATGATTCTGATGATGAGGCTCCAAATACGATACAAACAGAAAGAATGGATTTTCCCGATGGTTGTCGATGTATCGAATTGCAGCATCGGTAAGCGCATCAACCCGGTATCCCGGCAGCCGTACCGGATTGCTGTCATTATCGTACATAACCGTTCGGTAGCTGTCCGACGAAAACTCGAGCACGTTCGAGGCAAGCCAATAATCATAGCCACCACGTTTGGCCGCAGGTACCGGCTCCTCGTCTGCCAGATGCCATTTCCCAATATAGCCGGTCTGATAGCCAGCCTGCCCGAAATATTGTCCGAGCGTCCCTAAATGCTCCGGCAATGGAATACCGTTTTTGTAGCAGCCGGATGTAGTGCCATAAACACCGGTTTGCAGGCTGGAGCGCGCTGGACCGCATACGGGCTGGCAAGTGAAGGAATGCTCCAAATGCGTACCGTATGCAGCCATTCGGTCGAAATTAGGCGTCAGCCCCAGTGGATTGCCATGGGTGCCCGTGGTGTCCCAGCGCTGTTGATCGGTGAAAAAAATGAGGACATTCGGTTTGCTGACGGTTGTCATACTTCTTCTCCTCTCAAGCATTTTGCTTATTCTTTAACTCCTCCTGCGGTTAAACCTTCCACCATATACCGCTGCAAAAACAGAAACAAGACGAGCAGCGGGGCTGTAGCCGTGACAGCTGCTGCAGCCGCCCCCGACCAGTTGGTGCTTAATTCGCCAAGGAAGGTAAGGGATAGCCCCGGACTGAGAGTCCGCATATTGAGATCACGAACAAGCGTCATGCCAAACAGAAAATCGTCCCACGCTACGAGAAAACAATAGATTGTTACCGCCATGATCCCTGGCTTGGTCAACGGCAAAACGATATGGATAAGCGCCTTTAGGCGTGTCGCGCCGTCGACCTCCGCGGCCTCTTCCAACTCGCCGGCGATCCCGTCCATGAATGTTTTCATCATCATAATAGAGAAAGGTAGCGCTGTCGTTGTTGCGGCTAACATCAACGCAAGCAGGGTGTTGAGCAAATGAAGCTTGCTGTATAGCGTGTACAGTCCGATCAATAACGTCACGGCGGGGAACATTTGCGACGATAGAAAGAAGACGAGCAGTAGATGGCTGCCCCGGAACCGGAAGCGCGAGAGGCCGTATCCGGCGAGAATCGAAACGGCAATTGAAAGTGCTGTTGATCCGGCCGCGACAATCGCGGTGTTTTTGTAAAAAGTAAGAAAGTTCGCCGAGAGCAGGACACCCTTATAGCTTTGCATCGTCAGCTTGAACGGAACCCATTGGGGTGGAAACTGAAACAGATCGTCGTTCGTCTGCAGTGAGACCGATACCAACCAGTAAACCGGAAATAGAAACAACGAAAGAATAACCGCAAGCAGGACATAAACACCGATATTGCTGCGGTTCAGCAGATGACGTCGAACAGTGGGAAGCCGATATACCCCCTTCATGACATACTCCGATGCGCCACACGGTTAAGTGGAACAGCGATGAGTAGCAGCAACAGCATCCATATTACGCCGATTGCCGAGCCCTTACCTAGATCGTAGGCCTGGAACGCCGTTTCGTACGTGTAAATAGCCAATGATTGAGTCGCGTCCGCCGGTCCGCCTCCGGTAAGAGCATAAAATAACGTGAACATTTGAAAGTTGGCAACGACCATCAACAGCGTCACGTTAGCGAGTACAGGTTTCAAAGCGGGAAGAGTAATATACAAAAATGTTTTTAATTTGCTTGCACCGTCAATTGTTGCAGCTTCATACCAGTCGCGCGGGACACCCTGCAGCCCGGCAAGCGTCATTACGGCGGCCAGCGGCGTCTGGCGCCAAATCGCAACGCCCATGATGCCATACAACGCCAAGTTTAAATCATTCAGAACGTTCAGCTTCTTGTCCGTTAATCTGCTCTGGATAAGCAAGCCATTCAAAACTCCATAATCAGCCTGATAAATCAGTAGGAAGACAAGCGCTGCGACAAGCGTTGGGATCGCCCACGGGATGAGCAAAATGCTGCGGAAGAACGCCCGAAATCGGATACGGCTGTTCAGCAGCAAAGCGCTCACGAGTCCAAGAACAATCTCAATGCCGACAGTGCATGCAACATACCGAAGCGTAATGGATAGCGCATGATAAAATTCTTGTCCCGACAACAACGCCTTATAATTGGCCAGACCAATAAAGGGCTGTTCAGCCGAAAGCAACGAAGCGCCCCGGAAGCTCGTCGAAATGGAACGAGCCAACGGGATTAGAATCGTCACAGACAACAGCAGGGTCGCGGGTGCGACAAGCAGCATGCCGAACGCCTGATTTTTAAGGGTGCGAGACCATTTGATTGACATAGACTGCCTCCCCCCTTAGCTTATAAGTGTTTGAAATAAAGGTTTGCCATTGCCTACTTCGCAGCATACAGTTCTTGAAGCTTCGGCAGTATCTTGGCGATAATAGCTGGAATATCCTCGGATGTTGTTGTCGCGAGCACAGTCAAGTTGGACGTTTCTTTCATAGCCTGTTCGAACGCAGGGTTGCCCGTCGGGAATGGGCTGGCCGTTTTCATCTGCTCATTGAATACCTTGGCGTAATCGTCCTCGTTCAGCTCGGGCAATGATGCAACTGAGGCGCGGGAGGACATGACTCCGTTAAGTTTGTGGTACAAAATCATGGCATCCTTAGATACCAGATACTTCACGAACTCAGCGGCTGCTTCGGCATGTTTGGTCGACGATGAGATAAGCAATTGATGCTCGGTGAAGACGGTCTCGGAACGTCCGGTCGCGCCGACAGGCACGGTTGTCACGCCCCACTCCTTATCGAAAACTTCCCCTTTGCCGCTAGTGGTTCGGAACGTGTTTCGGCCGAAGTCGCCGTCGACGAGCATGCCCAGCGAACCCGTCCCGAACATGGCGCGCAAATCCTTGATCTCGGCACCGACCGGGGCAACATTCTTATTGGCGATGTCGCGCAGGTATTGCAGCGATTCTACGAGCGCCGAGCCTTGGTTGACGATCAGCTTGCCCTGATCGTCAACGAACTTACCGCCATGAGAGAGCGTTATACGGAGCAGCATTTGGCCGGTGTAAGCGCCGGTTTTATTTGCTTCGCCGATACCATAGATTGGGTTGCCTTTATCGTCTTGTTTAAGCGCTGCGACTGCCTCCGCATATTTCAGAAGCTCGTCCCACGTCTTTGGCGGCGCATTGGGGTCGAGACCCGCTTTGGCGAACAGCGTCTTGTTCCAGAACAGCGCATTAGGATGCGGCGCCCACGGCATAGCGATCACTTTGCCGTTAAAGGTGACTCCTGCTTTGCTCGAAGGCAAAATATCGTCGATGATGTCACCGCCAAGTATTGTTTCTAGCGGCTGTACGATGTTTGCATTGCCGAATGCCGGCGTAAAGCTCTGGTTTGCCATCAGCACATCCGGCGTATTGCCTCCGGTAGAGGCAATGAGTACCTGATCTTTGTATTCGTTGAACGGGATGCCGAGTGACTTGATCTTGATGTTCGGATGGGCGTTTTCAAAACCTTCTACTAACTGGTTGTAGGCATCCTTCGTCGCATCCTCCGTTGAAATCCAGTTAGCAAACGTTAGTTCGATATTTTCTTCCGATGAGGCTGGTTGTTGTTGATTATCTTTTGAAACGTTGCCTGCCTGATTGACCGGCTTTGCGCCGTTATTACTGCTGCCCGAGCAGGCCGTTACGATGGTTAGTATTGCGGTGACGAGAGATAAAGTTACTATTTCCCATAATTTCATGACATCCCATCTCCTTTGAATTTGTTAACGGCTGAGCAATATCTCATGGGTGTAGCGTTCTGGATTGCAATAAGACAAGGAATATTGCAAAGGCTGATCACGGTTGTTGAACAACAGCGTCTGTATGACTAGCAATGCGGTGCCTTCGGGAACTTCGAGCAGTCTGGCGATGCGGGCGTCGGCATTGACTGCTGAGTAGCCTTGCGAGCCTTTCTTGACATTCATTCCGCTCTGTTCCAGCAGATCGAAGACAGTTGAGCGCCCAAGCCGCTCTTCCGTTATGACCCCGGATAAATTGATGTTGAAATAGTTCTCATCCACTATCACATGACCGCTGGATACCGCAATTCGTCTAACCGTACGGATCATCTGCGTAGATGCCGGAATGCCGAGTGCCTGTGATACGGCGGCCGGCGCTTCGCAGTGTCCGAATTCCGCGATTTCAATGGTCGGGTATAATCCCTGGCTGCGAAGCTGCTCGACTAGTCCGACCAGCTTCGTCGTGACAGCGGCGGAAGTACGCTGTGCAACGAAAGTGCCTTTTCCATGTTTGCGTTCAAGCCATCCCTCCGCAACAAGTTCTCCAAGGGCCTGACGGATGGGCGTACGGCTCAATCCCAACAGTTTCTCCAGTTCCCGCTCGCTTGGAATCGCGATACCTGGCTGCCATTGGCCGCTTTCGATTTGTTGTTTGATATACGTTTTGAGCTGGTGATACAACGGTACCACCTCTTGCAACAGTTCCAAGAATATTCCCCCTTTTGGTCTCTCTCTCGATCAAGTGGTAATCTGGTAATTACCAGTAAACGAAAAAGAGACAATTATTCGCAAAAACGAATAATTGTCTCCAGTGGACTGGTCAACAATGCAATACGTATAAATCGAACCCGATTAGTTGGAATTATACGGGGCAAGTGTGCGAGATGTCAATATATGTTTTTTGGCTGAAAACCAAAATCAGAACCGGCAAGATATCTCCTTTAATTGAAATGTGAAAGGACATTCGAGGATAGGCTTTTAGAGAAACGCCTTTATCGCGCGCAGATATCGGCATGATCCCATGAAGATTCTTAAACGCCCGTGCAAACGCTTCTGGCGAATCATATCCATATTTCATAGCTATATCAATAACCTTAAGGTATAAATGTGGACAAGGAAAAAAAGTATGTTTGTCTGGCGGTTGCGAGATCAATAGATCGCCTTCTCTGCTGGTGTATCGGTACAGATAGCCTTTTTATGCATTGAATCGAAGACGACTCCGCTCTAAGATGATGAAAACAATCATCATATAGAAAAAGGTAGGGACTGAACGATGAAACGATTAAACTACATGCTGCTCTTAGGCATCGGCCTGATCTGGGGTTCCCAATTCTTCTTTGTGGATCTCGTTATTGGCAACATTACGCCGATTACACTGGCGGCCAGCAAAGCAGTGCTGGGCACCATTACCCTTGCTGTATTGTATCTATTCACAGGCAAAAAGGAGTCTACACCACTGCCAACCGGCACCTGGAAGTCCTTTATCCTGATCGGTTTATTTGAAGCCGTGGTTCCCTTCGTCCTGATTGGCTGGGGACAGCAATATATCAACAGCAGCACTGCTTCGATTTTGTTAGGTTCCATACCGATCTTCACCATTGTGTTTGTGAAGATTTTTGTACCCAGCGAGAAGGTATCCTGGCAAAAATGGCTAAGTGTACTGATCGGCTTTGCAGGTCTGTGCCTGTTGTTCGCTCCGGATCTGTCGTCGGCATCCTTGGCTGGAAAAGGAAGCTTTATCGGCTATGCCGCACTACTCGGCGCCGCGGTCAGCTTCGCGGCTTCCCTGCTGCTGATTAAACGCCTTCCGCCCATATCGTCGATTCTGGCGATGCGCAACGTTCTGCTCGTGGCATCGGTTGTCCTAGTGCCGCTGGCCTTTATCTTTGAGGACCCAATGCATCTACACTTAAGCGGACAGCAGGTTCTATATGTCATCATCCTTGGGGTGTTTCATGCCGGTCTAGTGTACATGCTATACAACACACTGGTCAGACGAACCGGCGCCGCCTTCACATCGTTAACCAACTACCTGGTTCCATTGTTCGGCATCTTGCTTGGCACGTTGATCCTCAGCGATCACTTGGCCTGGACCTCCATCGCTGCGCTTGTTGTTATTCTGGCTTCTTTGGCGATAGGCGAACTATCCGGCTCAGCGAAAGTCAAGCAATCCAGCTGAGTTCTCAACATTTAGGGCTGTGGCAACAGATGCAACTGTTAGCGGTAGAAGTTGCCGATATCGTTAGGTGCAACTGTTAGCAACAGATATAGCCGATACTGATAGGTGTAACCGTTAGTGCCAGATGTAGCCGATACCGATAGGTGTAACCGTTAGTGCCAGATGTAGCCGATACCGATAGTTACAAACGTTAGCGACATGTACAACAAAAAACCGGGAAGCGTGTAATCACACGCCTCCCGGTTTTTTAATTGTCATTAGTATCAGCCTCGACATAGTCTTTAAGATCCAGTAATTTATTGGACCAGTATTGTTCAAAAAAGGCCAGCCATTCCTGTAGCTCCGCTAAAGGCTCCGGCTGAAGCCTGTACCGGGTCTCCCGTCCGACTTTCTGGCTGCTGACCAGCTGTGCATCGGACAGAACCTGCAGATGCTTATTAACAGCCGTTCGGCTGATCGGGTAGCAATCCGTAATAGATGCAATGGACATTTCCTTATCCGCTAGCAGTTTCAACAAACTGCGGCGGGTAGGATCTGCGATGGCTTGAAAGACATCATGACCTGATTCCGCGACAGGCATATTAAGCCTCAACGTAAGCAGGAAGTTTCTCCTGCACGATTTTCTCCCAGCCGCTGTTCATGAAGCCCCGGACGATTGGATGCGGTTGTCCAAATTCGGTCATCTTGTTCGGGTCCCATCCGGAATGAATCAGCGTAAATTCTGTCTTGCCGTCGACTTCTTTCAATTCAAAGGCCAGATGCCAATCCTTGCCCCAATTGAAACCGAGCCGGTACGGTGGATCAAGCTCGGTTACTTTACAAGGCGAATCGCCGTATGGGCCGGCATGAAGGATGAACTCATGGCCTAGCATAGGTTCAAATGTACTTGGCATCCACCATGCGGCCATTCCTTCTGCCGTAGCAACAGCCTTCCATACTTTATCGATTGGGGCATTAAGAACAATAGTCTGACGAATTTCTGGCAATGATTCCTGAGTTGACATAACTGGCCTCCAGTATTCAATGTAACACCATTTGGGTTCACATCTGATTATAACACCTTTAGGTGTTATGTCAATTCACTATTGTTCCAGCGCAGTATTCATCTTCCCGACTTCCCGCAGCATCAGTAAACCAATGAACAAAGCCGCAGCCCCGATAATAATCAACAGCGCCCCGATTTCCAGACTATAAGAGGTCAGGGAGCCCCCGCGGAACCCCATTCCGCGAATGAGACGGTTAAGCCAATTCATTGGCAAGGCCCAGGCGGAGATTTGAAAAGCTTTCGGGAACGCAAGCGGACTCAGCTGAATACCCGTCACCAAAAAGGAAGGGTACAGCACAATACTGGTCCGGGAACCGACCTTGGAAATATCTTTTGCAGAATACCCTAGAAGCATTCCCAGCATTGATAAGGCAAATGAATAGACCAATAACGGAATCAAGAATAGAAACGGTGAAGCCTCAAAGCGCATACTGCCCAACTGTTTAAGGAGTCCGTAGCTTAAGAATAAGGACAGTGCACTTAGTACAGCGTAGGGAACACTACGGAGCCATAGCTGTGCCGGATTGCCGCCACCTGCGAACAGTCTCCCTTCCCGTCTGAGCCGGGGTGCGACAGAACCCGCAGCAGTAGTAGTAATCATTAGGACGACGATATTTACGAAGCCCAGGACCATAAAGCTGACATAGCTTGTGGTCGGGTTGTACAGCATTCGTTGTTGAAGGGCTAACGGAGACACCAGTCCCTTGGAAGCGTCGGCATCCATTCCACTTTGGCCCAGCCGGGTCAGGGAGATGGTCGTATTTTCCGTCTGGATGACCTCAGAAATCGCGGTTCGGATACCCGTTAATCCGGAAGGCATGGAATTATCCATTAGGATGCCGATATTTGAAGATTTCCCCTGCAGCTGGCGCAGCTCTAATTGGCTTGGCAACATAATAACCGCTACTGCTTTTTCGTTAGCCAGCAAGGTGTCAGGATCCATTCGATTAGGAAAAACATTCGTGACCTTCATATATTGGGACGCATTTAATTTGTTAATCAGCGACCGGGAGTAGGCACTGTGATCCTCGTCAATCACTACAACGGGCGACTTGTTAATCTGATTATGGGAGAACATTAAGCCAAAGAACAGGGCCGCAATTAGCGGAGCGAAGAAAATCATCCTAACATACTTACTGCCCGCTACGAATTTCCACTCGTCAATTAGCGAGTTCATCAAGATCAACCTCCGCTGTCATGCCGGGAAGCAGTTCAGCCTTGGCATCCATAGATATTCTGACCAGGAACATGCTTAAATCAGCTTGCCCTTTCTCACGTGTCATCCGCAGGCTCGCGAATTGTGGCGCAGTCGCAATGGAAGCTACCACACCCTCGGCCTCGGCAGGCTCATCCAAATTACGGAAATGAACAGTAACATTCTGATTTAGCTTAAGCTTTTGAATAACCTCTTCTTGGACATAAAGATCGGTGTAATACGTGTTCTTCTGCAAAAGTGCTACCGGCATTCCAGGCTGCAGCTTATCTCCTGTCTTAGCTACCAGTCTGCTGATCTGCCCATCTCCCGGCGATAGGATATCTGCTTCTGCACCATCAGCTGTTTGCACCGTGTAAATGCTCTGACCCTGCTTTACGGAATCGCCTACAGCCGCGTTGACCGCTACAATGGCACCCGGACTTTTATCATAGAGGACCGTTGTCTGCTCCGCCTCCAGTATACCTTGTTTTCTGTGCTCTGCCTGAGTCACAGCATCATTGCCCTTGACAGTTAAAAGTATGCCGCCTGCGATCAATATAACCGCCAAACCAATAGATAAACCTGCTTTCAATTTCATTATTCTGACTCCCCTTTGATCTGATCGTTTCTATGCGTGAATCTTAACTTTCCTGGCAGCACTTTCGGCAGCCTCCATAATTACTTCCCCCAAGGTAGGATGGGGATGAATCGTCATAGCTAGGTCCAGAGCAGTAGCCCCCATCTCAATCGCCAATCCCAGCTCCGAAATAAGGGTGGAGGCCTCTACACCAACGATTTGCGCACCCACTACAACCCCCGATTCCGCATCGGCAATGATTTTTACGAATCCATCCACAGCCTTCAGAGCCAAAGCTCTGCCATTAATAGAAAATGGTGATTTGCCGATGACCACGGATATCCCTTTCGCCCGGGCCTCCGTCTCACTCAAGCCAACGCTTGTTAACTCTGGTTCGGAAAAGACGACCAGCGGCAAAGCTTTGTAATCGACTATGGACGCTGTATGTCCTGCAATGGCCTCGGCGGCGATTTTTGCTTCATAGGAAGCCTTATGGGCAAGCGCGGGACCGGCTGTAATATCACCAATCGCAAAAATATTGTGGATGGCCGACCGGCATTGTGCGTCGACCTCGATCAGACCTCTATTCGTGACCTGCAAGCCGATGCGGTCCAGACCCAGATTTCCGTCTGTATTCGGCTTTCTGCCAACAGTAATCAGCGCGTATTCTACGGTCAACTGATGCTGCTCCTGATCTTTTGAATAATGCAGTGTAATTGTGTTCTCACCCTGGTCAGCTTTAGCAGCGATTGCCCCGGTGATGATCTGGATGCCGTCAGCCTTCAGCTGTTTGATCACTGGCGCCGCAAGCTCCGCCTCGAATCCTGGCAGCACTTGTCCTCCACCTTCGAGAATTGTGACCTTCGTTCCGAACTTGGCGAACATCTGACCGAGCTCCACGCCGATGTATCCTCCCCCGATAATCGCCAGACTCTGTGGAATTTCGGAGAGTGACAATGCCCCGGTCGAGGACAGGATACGTCCGCCGAACGGCAGTGATGGCAGCTCAATCGGACGGGAGCCTGTTGCCAGAATGGCATTTTTAAACGTAACAACCTGCTCTTGCCCATCCTTAGTAATGCTCGCAGTGTGTTCATCCAACAGGCTCGCTTCGCCTTCCAGTACAGTGACACCGGCAGATTTCATCAAGTAACCTACGCCACCCGACTGCTTGTTCACAACCGCCTGCTTGAATGCCTGGGCACCTGCAAAGGAAGCTGCGGCATCCACGGTTGCCCATTCTCTGAATGCACTAAAACGATGTGACTCAGCAATCATTGCTTTAGAGGGAATGCAGCCGACATGGGTGCAGACACCACCGAGACGATCACGTTCGACAACCGCCGTCTTTAATCCGAGCTGGGCGGAACGCTGGGCTGCCACATATCCCCCTGGACCGGATCCAATAACTAATGTATCCACCACTTCAACCTGACTCATGTTTTGTTACCCCCAATCCTTTATTTTAAAATATTATGAACGTAATATATTATTATCATCATATTTTAGAATCGTCAATAGCCTAGTCTATTGTTTTTCTAATGAAAAGAAGGCTGACTTAGTGAATTTGACACTCTTTATTATGATGATTATAATATTTTAAGAATTCATTTATATTTAACAACGGAGTGATGGCCATGCCTTATCCTGAAGGACATAAGTTAAAGGTTCGCGGCAAAATCATCGAAAGTGCAGCCCAGGCTTTTCGCACCCATGGCATCCGTGAGATCAGTGTTCCGTTCATTATGAAAGGGGCCGGACTGACCCACGGAGGGTTCTACTCACACTTTGAAAATAAAGAACAGCTGGTGGCTGAAGTCTGCCGGTATGCCATCAGTGACACGATTGCGCTTTTGCAAAAAGCTGCCGATGAGGAAACGCAAATCCCTAAGATTCATGCGGTTATCCATTACTATCTGAGCCAGCATCACCGCGACCGGACAGAGATGGGCTGCATCCTGCCCGCGCTTTCCAGCGAAATATCCCGAGCTTCAGAAGAAATCCGGCATATTTTCACCCAAGAGCTGGGACGAATGATCGACTTTATCTCCAATATCGCAGAGGTGGATAAGTCCGTCGGCAGTGCGCTGCTCAGTGCCATGGTTGGCACGGTTGTACTGGCACGTTCCGTCAACGATGCCGCTTTGAGTGACAGTCTGCTTGCAGCAGGTAAACAACAGGCTAAAGCGCTGTTGGTTGCATAAGTGGCTGGCTTGCTGCTAGCTAAGCACCGCTTACAGCATATGCAGCAGACTAACGGCTAGCTAAAGCGCCGCTGCTGCTGCGTATACGGCCTGATGATTGTGCAAAAATCTCACTGGTGAGTGATCCCATCAAGCATTGAGCGTCGGGGATTGAACAATAGGCCCACATGACTTACCAACAACACCCAACAATAAAAAATCTCCCCTATACAACGGAGAGACTAGAAAGATCATTGCTATTTCTTACTTAAGCGATTTTAATGTCATTTATGAAGAGCCCGCCTCAATGCGTCGATATATTGCACGAAGGTACGTTCACTGATTTCCGCTGAAGGAGCCACAACTTCAAACCCGTGAAAGCCTCCCGGATACAGATGAAACTCCGTTGGAACGCCAGCTTGGCAAAGCCGAGTTACATAATCAATCGTTTCATCCCGGAATGGTTCTAATTGTGCGATACACGTATAGGTAGGCGGTAAGCCTGACAAGTCAACTGCGCGATTTGGGGCCGCATAAGGCGACACTTCCCCCCTATGATTTTCACCCAAATAGGCTTTCCATCCCCGTAAAGTTAATTCCCTATTCCAAATTCGGGGATCAGTAATCTCATAACTGGATGATGTCGTATTCCGGTCATCAATCATCGGATAGAGCGGCATTTGAAATATAATCGATGGCCCCTTGCGATCTCTGGCCAACAAAGCGAGTCCCGCCGCTAATCCCCCGCCCGCACTGTTACCCGCAACCGCAATACGTGATGCATCCACTTTTAGACTTGTAGCATTCTCAGAGAACCATGTCAAAGCGGCATAGCAGTCTTCCAATGGGCCAGGAAACGGCGTTTCAGGCGGCAAGCGATAATCTACGGAGACGATAACACAGTGGGCTTCCTTCACAAAACGCACGCAGAGCTCATCATTCATTTCCGGGAGACCAACGACATAGCCACCGCCATGTATCCACAGACTTCCAGGAAGTATTTCGTTTCTTACGGCTGGTTCATAAATTCGCACACGAAGATCAGGATCTCCGTCAGCCCCTGGAATCATGCGATCCGTTATCGTGACCGCTTCATCCACATAAGGCTTAGCTGTAAAGAATGCTTGCAAATTTTTTCGAGTCACATAAAAATCTGCATTCAAGCTAGGCATACCCTCTAACACAACACCTATTTCAGAATCCCAAACCGGTTCCAACTTCTTATCCATTTCACTTCTCCTCCTTGGCTGAAATCGTCACTTCCCCCTTGTTAACCTGTAACAATTTCGCCATTCCAGCCCGAAGATATCGGCATAGAGGAATGTTCGTGTATGACTTTCCACTGCCCGTTTTGTTTTTCAAAACAATTTGTCTGACGAACAAGCATAGGAGGTCTGACAGTCCCATCTTTAGTTACCAAATTCCAGCTTTGAACGGACCAAACAACACCAATATCGCCGTTTATGATGGTATCCATTTGCATAATGTCAACTTTAAATGATTTTAATTGACTGAATGCTTTATCGAATTCTTCATATGCAGGCTTAATGCCTTTTGAGGCAAAAGGAGCAATATCAAACCAAACCGCATTATCAGCCCAATGCTTCGTACTTTGTGCTCCAGTCATTGATTTTGACATTTCCTCAACAATAGAGATAAGGATCTCTTTATCTTTTTCCGTATTCATAAAATTGTTTTCCATCATGTTCTCCTTTTCAAAACAGGTATTATTCCCACTATACTGATTTAACTTAGGATTCTAACAATGGGCTAGGTCACTATAAATTAAGCTCTGACAGATCGCCAGCAGAACTATACCGAGCTCACCGATACCGATTCAACAGATTCTGTGCCCGTCGTTTTACTTCTTCAATGAGATGATCAGGCGCAAGTACCTCTACCTTATCCCCGAATCCTAAAATAAGCTGCACGATGTATTCCAAATTCGTATAGGGATAATTAATTTTGAGGCGATTGTCCTCCATCTTTTCATACGAACCATCACCCGTCAGATCAATCAATTGGTATTCAAGGGCAGCGTCGAACAATAACACTGCATGCTTCATTTCTTGAAAATGAGCAGCGAATTGAAGACTCTCTTTCTCGATATCCCTCGGCTTATAAGTCTGGTCCGTTCCCTGCAAATCTACCATTCGCGTTAACCGGAACATCCTAAAGCCACCACGAAGCTCGCAATAGCCATATACGTACCAGGATGACCAGCGGAAAATAACATAATACGGTTCCAGCCGGCTCAGAGATTGTCCTTGATCTGAATAATATTGAAAGGTTACATAGGTTTCATTCTTCAATGCCTCTCGAATAAGACTGATTTTCTGGGGAATGCTTGTCCGATGAAAGGTAGTCAGATCAATTAAAAACCGGTTGTTAAGGGTCAATAAGCTTTCGTGCTTGGATGCCAATTTTTCAAGAACGGCATTGCTATGTTGCTGATTCAACGACACGCTCTCAAAGCTCTTTAAGCCGATTATGATATGATCCAGTTCGTCAACCGTCAGCATATTTTCTTTAAGCCTAAAGCCTTCCGCCAAACCGACACCACCATCGCCGCCTTGATAAGTCACTACCGGAAGACCGGCCATGCCGATGGCCTCCATGTCTCTATAAATGGTTCGTACCGAAACCTCAAAATGATCCGCCAATACTCTAGCTTTCGTCTGCCCGTGATTAAGCAGATACGTTACAATCCCAAGTAATCGATCTGTTTTCAATTTTAATCACCTCTTTCCTAGAGACTTAGGCAGCTCTACATCAATTTTCCGGTAACTATAAAACTTCGTTGCTACATAAAACAGAATAACAAAGTGAATATGCCATCTGTTTGTCATATTCATTTTTTAGCGTGGGATACTCTCCATATTCACTCGAACACTTCCTTCGCAATCTGTAGCGCCGCAGCGGCCCGCGGCCATCCTGCATAAAAAGCAAGATGGGTTATCGCTTCGACTAGCTCGCCTTCTGTGAGACCATTCTCCCGGGCTAGCCGGAGATGATAAGGCAACTGCTCCGCTTGTCCTCCGGCAATCAAGGCAGCGACGGTAATCAGACTGCGCTCACGAAGTGCCAGCTCTGTTCTTCTCCATACATCCCCGAAGAGGACATCTTCGGAATATTGGACAAAAGCAGGGGCGATCTCGCCAAAAGAGTCCCGCGCAGTCGATTTTATAAGGGGATGCTTCATGCCAAGCCACCCTCCTTCCGATTCTCCTGGGTTTGGATCATCTGTGCAATACCGTTGCCAAATGTCCAATCCTCGAACTCCGTTTCAACTAAGATTGCAAAGACATCATCTTGTCTAATATTCACTTTGCTCGCCAAATTTTCAGCCAGGCTTTTATAAAAACCCGTCTTCTGCGCAGTGCTTCTGCCCGACTTCAAAGTAACCTGAATATACAACAGCCGATCACTCCGCTCGACATTCAGATAATTCCGGTTGTAGTAAAATTCATAAGGCTTATGGGCATGAAACACTTGAAAATAATCATCTTCTGGCACATTAAAATGTTCCATCAGACCCTCCATGATCACTTCGCTGATCAAAGGCAATTCCTCCGGCTTGTACTGACCTTCCTGGTAACTTACACGAATAAATGGCATGTGGTTTTTCGCTCCTTTTATGGGATGTCTCCATTGTACGCCTGCTATCTTCATCTATATAATTGAATAAAATGATAAACTTGTTCTAAAATATAGATGGAGGTGTGATCCATGGATCTAAGAGAACTCACTGCATTTCACACTATTATTCAAGAGGGAACCTTCGCCAAAGCAGCGGCAAAATTAAACTACGCACAATCCACCATCACGAATCAGATTCAGCGGCTGGAGAAGGAACTCGGTATACAGCTCTTTAAACGAGGATGGGAAGCGGAGCTAACGGATGCAGGAGTTGTATTCGCGTCAGAGGTAGACAAGCTGATCCAGCACTGGAATTATGCAGCGGAGCAGGCTAGAGCCTTGCAGCAAGACGAAATTGGAACCCTGAGCATCGGTGGATTGGAATCTTTAGCTGGTCATGTACTGCCCAGTGCCCTACGCCAATTCAGAGAGCGTAAGCCCCGGATCGCGTGCAACATCATCATTGGGAACACCGATTTCCTGTCACAAGCGCTGCTGCATAAGGAGCTGGACTTTGCCATTTGCGGCGAGCCAGCAGACTTATCCTCTTTTCACTTTGAACCGCTGTATGAAGAAAAAATGTCCTTTATTGTTCCTGCCAACCACCCTTTAGCCAAAAAAGCGGCTCTATCCTTTGCAGACCTGCTGGACTATCCTCTTATTGCTGGTGGGCACACCTGTTTATATTCTTTGCGATTATTGAGAGAGTTATCCCGTTTCGACAAAGCGCCATTTCTAAATACCGTGGGCCAAATCTCTGCCATTCCAGGATTCGTGCGGGAGTTGAATGTTGTTGGTGTAGTTCTGGAGTCGACGCGTTTACCTGAGGGGGTCGTTAAAATAGGGATCGAAATGAATGATTCTGCGATTCCGGTTGGTCTACTTCAGCTTCGAAAAGAGGAGTATCTTCCAGCTTCGAGATCGCTAATGATGGATTTGATAAGGGAGAAGGTACGACGGTAAATAGCAAAGATACAGTCTCAAAAGCTCTAATATGTTACAATCTTTCTATACTCTTCAATGGAAGGTGATTATATGGAAGGCACAGTGAATATATTAGGTGTCCCTTTCTCCAAACTAACTCTTGATGAAACTACACAACAACTAGCTAGACATATCCAAAAGGAACAGCCCCATCTGTATCATCTAATCACAGCCAACCCGGAAATTACAATAACCCATCAAACAGATACTGTACTTCAAACCATCGTAAGAGAGGCTGATTTAATTACTCCGGATGGGATTGGCATTGTGATTGCGTCCAAAAGAAAAGGGCAGCCTATTTCTGAAAGAGTAACCGGTTATGATCTGCTGCTTCGGCTCTTGGCACAAGGAAATGCATTGGGTTGGAGCTTCTTTTTTCTGGGGACGGACGAGGAGACAAACCGTAAAGCTGTTGAAGAAATTAACAGGCGTTACCCAAATGTTAAAATTGCAGGGCGGCATAATGGCTTTTTCAACAGTGAAGAAGAAGCTGGCATCCTTGAGAACATACAGCACACCAAGCCGGATATACTTATTATTGCGATGGGGGCACCTTACTCCGACAAATGGATCTATAAGTATAAGCAAGAACTCAATCAAGTTAAGGTGGTTTTTGGCGTTGGGGGAAGTCTGGACGTCATTGCCGGAAAAGTAAACCCTACCCCGAGAGTCTGGAAGACTCTCAATCTGGAGTGGCTACATAGATTACTGACTGTCCCCGTTGTAAAAGGTCAAAAATCTCGCTGGCGCAGACAATCCGCCCTCCCAAAATTTGTGTACCGGGCCATCATCAAGGGCTAATACCCCCTTTCCCAACAGCACAAAAAGAGGGGTCTCCCCCTCTATTCCATATATCTTATGTTTAATCCTCTTGCCTACTACTCCGCATGCCCCTGTCTTCCAGCGTAATAAGGCTCTCCCGGATCAATGTCCAGCACGACCCGATGCGGCGCGGCCAGTGCGTACTGGTGCTCACAGCGCCAGCGCATCTCTTCGGTGAAACCAATCGTCTCCCCATCGTCAATAATGTCTCCCTGATCGAACAGATAATAAGCGATATCCGTTAACTGTCCAGCTACTTCACCTGGCTCGAGATCATAGAAATGACACTGCACATCAGGTATTCCGAGCGCGGCAAGTCCCAGCGAATCCATCAGACCTTCACGCCGTCCACTTCCGGTACCCTCCACATTGTAGAAACGTATATTCATCGCCCCATACAGAATCGCACCCTGTCCCACCGCGGCTAGATAGGCCCCGGGTTCCACCAGCTTATCGCTCTCCCGAAAATAGATGGCCTCGCAAGGTGCCGTTTCCAGGATAGCCCTGAGCGTCCCAGTTAAAAGCTGCAATCTGGCCTTTGGCTCCAATCCGGAACTCATCAAGTCTGTCAGCATCAACGAGTAGTGGCAGCCCTCCAGCGCCTGCGCTGCCTCCGGCCAATGCCAAGCTTGCTGAACAGCTGTCGCATATTGATCAGCCGAACGGTGGTCCACTTCCATCAGACTGGTCTGAGCGGGAATCGCCCCATCTGTATATTGAACCTGATAATTCAAATGGAAAAAGTGCAGCATTTCCTTCTCTTCAGCTTCATTAGCCTCCCATACGGCAAGCTTGGGATCTTTGTTGTCCCCGGTTGCCGGCTGTTCGACTTGACCCGTGTAGGCTTCCATTTTCGCATACAGCAAATCTCTGTCCAGCTTCGGCTTCTTGCTGTATTTCAGTTCAATGCCGTAAACTCTTGCGAAGCCAAAGTCCTTTTGCTCATCTATAACATCAGTCATAATTCAATTGTCCTCCTGCCGTTAACTAGAATAAAGCGAACAATATGTACGCTCAAAATTCCCTGCCAATAAATCCTCCTTGCGGATAAAAAAGTGCAGTAACCCGGCATCCCACCAGCAGAAGCCCACATCGTTATCCGATTCCAGTTCAAGTAGCATAAGCGTATCCTGAGTTTCTTGCATGGCTGCTGCCTCATCTCCGCCAAAATGATCAGTGATCTGGGCCAGCGCATCTTTTTTACTATAGTTGTATTCCTCACCGGTCAGCAGCATCAACGCCGCTTCATATTCCGCATCATCATGCTGGCCAATCGGATAACCGAACATCCGCACTACTTCGCTGCTCTGACGGTCGCTGAGCGCATAACTGAAATCCTCATACTCCTCGTAATCCACCGTCTCGTTCTCAACTTGGTCGCTATCGACATAAGCGTAATTCGGTGCTTCAAGCGAGGCTTTGATTTCAAGCTGATAGCCGTTGAACTCTTCTTCCAGCACCGTCATTTCGGGAGCTACACGCCGCTCTGCACCAGCAAGCTGATCTTCCCGCACAAAAAGCACACGATGCTCAATATTGTACGCCGGCTCATCCAAGCCTACGAAGAAATAAAGCATCCCTTCTCCCGGGAGCAATGACGACTCGTCATATCGGGCGCATTCCTTGAGGTTTAGTTGTGTTAAAAAGGTCATTGGCACTCCATCTGTAGTTAAAGGCCACTCTATATGAGGTGGGAGATCCGGATCTCCCCCGATTCTGGACACGCCTGGCGTGGTATAGTCTTCAGCAACAGCCTTAGTGCAGCTAATGGTTTGTCTCGTATTTTGCAACAAATAGGGCGCGGCATGTGTCAAATGATGTTCCAATATCATGCTTTCCAGCCGTTTGCGATTAGCTTCATTCAGGTTCAAAGTAGTCCTCCTCAGGTCATAGGCATAAATCTATTCTATCTGATCCTGGGAGTGCCTTCTATAATGCTATGTGCCCAGGTACCTTGGAGCTATAGAGGGAGAGTACTACTATTTTCACAAAGTTACAATTCGATGCCTCCCATTAGTAAGCCTACTCTATAGCAGGTCCTGCCAGCATCTTTATCTGAAGCGTATTCGGCTTGATTGTACTCAAAAAAACACCTCAGAGTCTTAACTCTGAAGCGCCTTTATAAATTCAATCATTTCATTATTAGCTTTGAGCGCTGACTCTTGGCAATAATGGCTCGAACCAGGATCGCTGAAACCATGTTTAGGACCTAAAACTTCAACACGAACGTGATTTTTCATTCGCAATGTAGAGCTTAACTCTTCAACATTAAACGATTGTTCCTCTTGAGGGAAGAATAACAGTACCGGGCATGTAGGATCAATATCCGTGTAATCTCTAATCCGTGAACCGTAGTAACCTATGACTCCATCACATAAGCCTTCTTCTTCCGTGCACAACCACGCGGTAGTTGCTCCCACGCTGAAGCCGAGTACTAACACTGCCTGATATTGTTCTCTGATCTGTCTAATTAGACTTTCTACCTGCGAAAAGGCCTTTTCAAAACCTACGTTGTGAACAAAATGCCCATAGGCCAATTTTTCTTCATCATAACGAAAAGACCGTTCTACATTCAGCAAATCGGGGCAGTATACATCGACCAGCAGCTGTTCAGATAGCACTTGGCAGGTGTTGGTCATATGCTCATTTATCCCATAAATCTCATGAACAACAACAACAGCTGTGTCAGAATTATTCAGATAGGTTAGCATTACACTCTCCTTATATAACAATTGCTGGCACATCGAGATTCGAAAATCTTGACATGCCAGCAATCGGGATACAAGCTACTAAGACAATTTCACCAGGCTGTAGTTCTTCTTACCTTTACGGATGATGATAAAACGCCCACCAATCGCTTGATCTGCAGTTACTTCGAACGCTACATCGGTTACACGCTCGCCATTCAGCGAGATCGCACCCTTCGTAATGTCTTCGCGCGCTTGACGTTTGGACGGCTCAATACCGAGATCCACAAGCCAATCGACAATGTTCTTCGACTCTTGTGTCGCTTCGAACGTCGGCATCTCCTTGAAGCCCTGCTCGATCTCATCGGCCGTTAGTGATTTAATGTCCCCGCTGAACAGCGCCGCTGTAATGCGTTTTGCTTGCTCCAGTAATTCTTCGCTATGAACGAATCTCGTCATTTCCTCTGCCAGCGCTTTTTGTGCTTCACGTTTATGAGGCTCGGTCTGTACTTTTTCAGCCAATCCGTCAATTTGCTCTTTCGTGAGGAAGGTGAAGTATTTCAGGTATTTCACGACATCGCGGTCGTCAGTGTTAGCCCAGAATTGGTAGAATTCGAAAGGCGTTGTTTTGTTCGGATCAAGCCAGATCGCTCCCCCCGCGGATTTACCGAACTTGGTGCCATCTGATTTCAGCATCAGCGGAATCGTCAGACCAAACGCTTTAGATTCAGAGCCTTCTTTTCTACGGATCAGATCCAGACCGCTAGTAATGTTGCCCCACTGGTCGGAACCGCCGATTTGCAGCTGTACATCCTCATTCTGGAACAGGTGCAGGTAATCCAGCGATTGCAGAATCTGGTAAGAGAACTCTGTAAAAGAGATCCCGCTCTCCAGACGGCTCGCCACAACATCCTTCGCCAGCATCGAGTTGATGCTGAAGTTTTTACCGTAATCGCGCAGGAATTCAATAACATTGATCTTATGGGTCCAATCGTAGTTGTTCACCATACGCATCTGATTGTCGCCTTCGGTGATGAACAGCTTCTTCAATTGAGCCGCCAGTGCATTCACGTTGTCCTGAATTTGCTCCAGCGTCTGTAGAGAACGCTCGCTTTGCCGGCCGCTTGGATCACCAATCGTTCCTGTAGCTCCGCCAATCAGAATCACCGGACGGTGTCCAGCCAGCTGAAAACGTTTGAGCACCATGAACGGAATCAAGTGACCAATATGCATACTGTCACCCGTTGGGTCTACCCCGCAGTACAGCGAGACTGCTTTTTGATTCGTCAGCTCCCGCAATCCCTCGGCATCCGTCTGTTGATTGATGGCGTCGCGCCATTCCAATTCGTCAATAATATTCAAATCATTCCACTCCTCAGTCATAGTTATCTAGTATCCAAACATGATTCCACGAAAAAAAAAAATCGCCCCTTGTCTATTGTAGACATAGGGACGATTCAATAACCGTGTTACCACCCAGCTTGCAGCTATGGATTCTTGTGCTAATGCACACCAATGCTGCCACTCTTAGCGAAGTATCGATCGCCATTCCGCTCGGCATTACCCGAGATACTCCAGAGTGTAATTCGACAGGCTTAGTGTGTACCGGGTTCCATCACCCCCGGCTTTCTGTGACAGGGACTAAGCTGCTACTGGGCTCTTTCAACGTATATCGTATATTAGAATACAGACAGTATATGTGAATTCTGACATCGATGTCAACCACTTAGAGTAGAAATGCTGTTGTCCCCAGCTCCCAGCCGTTTAAGAACGGCACATAACAGAACTCCGATAACGACATACACTGCGATCAAGCCAACAATACCAGACCAGCCGAATTCATGATACAGCAGACCGCCACCTGTACCGCTCAGACTGGAGCCTACATAGTAGAAGAACAGATACAATGAATTGGCTTGCGATTTATGTTCCTTGGACACCAGTCCGACCCAGCTGCTGGCAATCGAATGGCCACCGAAGAAACCGAACACGAACAACGTAATCCCAAGTATTTTAAATACTAAGCTTCCACAGCCGGTAAGTAATGCACCGCTCAAAAAAATACCCAAGGCTGCCAGCATGATCGGAATCCGTCCATATCGGTCGGCCATTCTGCCCATCCAGGTTGAGCTAATCGAACCCATGATATATACGACAAAAATACTACCCACCAAAGACTGACTTAGATTATAAGGTGCCCCTAGCAGCTCAAACCCGATATAGTTGAACAACGTCACAAATCCGCCCATGAACAAAAATCCCAAACCGTACAGACATAACAGCCTCACGTTAACGAGCTGCGTCCAGAGCAGCGGCACCAGTTTGCTTAGCTCTAACTTACGCTTCACAAAGTTCCGGGATGCCGGAATAGTCAGCCAAAACACGATTGAAGCCAGTATACTGAGACCTCCCAGCACTGTTGTCGCCACACGCCAATTGAACCAGTCGGTTAATAGCCCGCTTATAATACGCCCAGCCATGCCACCAATCGCATTTCCGCTTATGTATAAGCCCATGGCATATCCCAGACTATTCTTATCCATTTCCTCCGACAGATAGGTCATCGCAATGGCAGGTAACCCCGCAAGCACAATACCCTGTACGATACGTAACAGCAAAAGCATATTGAAGCTGGTACTAAAAGAGAAGGCCACCGTAATTACTGAAGCTGCCGCCAGCGACGCAGTCATGATCGTTTTTCTTCCCCATGCATCCGACAGTGCACCGACGAACAGCATCGTAAGCGCCATAGCAATTGTCGTAACCGACATCGCCAGGCTCGCCAGAGTAGGCGTAATGTTGAAATCCAAGGTTAACTCAGGGATTATAGGCTGGAGACAATAAAGAAGTGCGAATGTACTGAAACCGCCAGCGAACAACGCTAGACTGCTGTGTTTAAATTCTCTTGTTCCTTGCTGTATTCCCATTACATCTATCCTTCGTTGATTAATTCATGCTTTGTGCCTTTACTACTGTTGATACAGCCTACGCTCCATGTGAGTAATAAATTCGAAGCCATCCTCTGTCACAACAACGGTATCCTCAATTTGGAATCCACCCGCACCCAGCTCATAATATGGCACCTCTACGCAAAGGACCATTCCCTTCTCAAGCACACTATGATCGCCTGGCGATAACGTTATACCATCGTAGAGTTCCAAACCAATCGCATGGCCTACATGCTGACGGCGGTAATGTGGAATCCCTTCCTTTTGCACAGTAGTCAGCGCCGCTTCGAACACCTCGGAGGCTTTGACACCAGGTCTGATCATGTCGAGTGCCCGTTCCCAGCCGGTCTTAACGTAATGAAAATGGTTCCGTTGCCACTCCGTCGGCTCACCCAATACGGCTGTTCGTCCGGTATCCGCCCAATATCCGCCTAGTTGCAGACAAAGATCGAAGCGGACGAGATCTCCCGGTGCAATGGTGTGAAAATAGTTTTCGATTAGCGGCAAGGCGCTGCGTGGACCGGCACCCACAGCGGTCATTGCCGGAACGGCTTTACCCTTCACAGCAGCAAGACGATAATGCTGCGCTATATCCGCTTCATGAACACCTGCGGCGATCATCGCAATCAGCTCGCTTTCTGCCTGCTCGTTCAGCGCTGCAGCTTTTTTCAACAGGGCAATCTCGGCCTCTGTCTTCACCCCGCGGATTTGCCGGAACAGAGCATACGCCGGGAACGCTCCACCACTCGGTAGCAGTTCATTCAGCTTGCTATAAATATCCGGGGCCATCCGCATCTCATCGACACCGACAGGTTGTCCTTTAATGCCCAGCTGTGTTAGAGCCGCCTCCAACGCTGCGAAAGGAGTGGCATAGGATGGAGTATTTTGCAGCAAATCATAGAAGAGATCAATATCAGGCGTTGAAGGCTTGCCCGCGATAGACCCCTCTACAAAGAAATCACTGTACACATAAAGATCTGCACCTGAAATGCCCATCTGGGCAATCACGCCCAGCCGGTTCGTCGGGATAATAATGCAAGGACGCTGCTCTGGATTTTTTGGCATGACCGCATAAATCTGCATACTCCAATTGGTCGCGCGAAGCTGTGAGCCAATCGTATAAGCTACATTTTCCGGTGTGGTTGCAATGAGAGCAGACAAGCCATGACGCTCCATATAGGCCGCTGCCCGGCTGCGGTTGGCAATGACGACATCACTCATGGGAACAACCTCCTATTTTTTAAAATATAAGAATTTATATGTTTTACGCTATAAATCATCCTTATATTTCTCGCTGAAACGGATGTCGTCCCTTAGAGGACGGCAAAGCCGTTTCTACTTTTTGCCCAGCATTTTCTCCATGGCCGGCGCTGATTTCAGCGCGACTTTGATGCCAAAGAAGAGCAGCAGGGCAAATACAATCATCATGACAGACACAACGGCAATCGTAGGGTCCTGCCATTTTTCCATATAAATAAACAGCTGAATCGGCAAGGTATAACTACCCTGACGTAAAATGAGCAACGCGGTTTCCACCTGGTCGAAAGTAAAGACAAACGAAATCGCACCGGCCATGAGCAAGCTGATTTTCAACTGCGGCAAGGTAACGGTGAAGAAGACTCTTAGCGGCTTGGCGCCAAGATCAGCAGCGGCCTCACGATCAGCCGGCTTCAGGTTCGCCAGCGCACCGCCGACAATAGAAATCACAAAAGGAAACACTGTGACCGCTTCGCCTAAGATCAGTGCAAACAGGCCACCTGCGATATGCATTTTGGAGAACAGAATCAAATAGGCAACGCCCAGTGTAATCTTCGGAACGACCATCGGAGACATGAAAAAAGCCTTCAGAACGCCACTCCCCGGAAAGGGATAATACAGAATCCCCATTGCCGCGAGTGTCCCCCCAACTAAAGCAAGCAGGGTTGCACCGCTGGAGGCAATCAGACTGTTAACAAACGCCTGACCGAACTGCTTCTGTGACGCCAAATGACTGTACCATTCTGTAGAGAAGCCTTTGGGCGGAAACACACTGGAGGTGCCTGCACCAAAGGAGGTCAGGATAATAATCAGCAACGGTAGTGTCAGAAACAGACAGATCAAGATCGCTGCAACGTACAGTACCCATTTAAAGCTAACGTTCTTTGTACGCATCTTATCGACCTCCTACAGTACTGCGTCTGTACATCAACCATTCAGCGGATCGGTTCACTATTAGGGAGACCAGTATCGAAGCTGCGAACAAAAACAGACTCGCTACCGCAGCCATCGGCCAGTTCGTATCGAGTGTCCGCTGATAAATAAACACGGGCAAGGTCATCACTCGTCCGCCACCGATTAATTGAGGGGTTGTAAAAGCCGTGAGACACAGCGTAAACACGATCTGTACGCCGCTGGCAATTCCTCTTGCCGATAACGGAAAGGTAATCGTGAAGAATGTCCGCCATTTTCCGGCCCCCAAATCATGTGCGGCATGCTTGAGTACCCCGTCATTCTGAAGCAGCACGCTCAATATCGGAAAGACCATGAACGGCAGGAAGATATGCACAAGCGCAATAACGACACCTGTCTCATTATGCATCAGATTAAAGCCCGTCTCCGTAAGACCCAGCTTCACAAACACCCAGTTCAAAAAGCCTTGGCGGGAAAGGATGATCATCCAACCATAAGAACGGACCACAGCGCTGATCAGCAGCGGCATGAAGGTCACAAGCAGCATCACTTGTCGTAAGCCCGAGCTGCGCACCCCTGCAATAACATAGGCGAGCGGATAGGCTAGCAGCAAGCTCCAGAAGGTCACCTTTAGCGCAAGCCGGAAGGTAGAGCCTATCAATTTCCAATAATACGGATCACTCAAAAATGCCTTATACGTATCGGGGCGCCAGGCCGATACAATGGTCCCTTGCTCAAAAGCATCGAAGCTGAATCGGCTAAAAATCAGCATACCGGCCAAATAAATAATCCCCATCAGCAGCAGCGCAGGCAGCAGTAACAGCAAGCGCATGAGCCAGGAGGACTGGCCCTGCGACGGCCTTTTAACAGGCCTGCTGGACGCTTTGGTCATGATTACGCCTCCCTCGAGTCATCAAGGAACAGTGCATACTCTCGCTGAAAACCAAGCGCTATCTCTTGCCCCACGCCATATATAGGGTTTCCGGGCTGGTACTGTACATTAGCTGTCAACTCATAGCCGCCGCCAATAGCAATTTTGTAACGGATGCTCGCACCGCCATATACACTCTCCAGGATCTTTCCGGTCAACTGATTATCACAGCGCTCCGCGCTTTCTCCCAGCCCGACATATTCATAGCGTAATGAAAGATGACCTGTCGATCCCACGCCAGCTGCCCCCGGGTTCCGCGCTTCAAACGTTCGGCCGCAGCACTCCACGATCAGCTTGGAGCCGCTACTCTCAATCACCTTAGCTTCCAGCAAATTCGTATCCCCGATGAATTTGGCTACAAAACTATCTACCGGCCGCTCATAGATTTCACTAGGTGTACCATATTGTAAAATGACGCCGGAGCGCATAACAGCAATGCGGTCAGACAGATTCATCGCTTCATTCTGGTCATGCGTAACAAAGATAAAGGTCCCACCTAATTCGCGCTGAATACGCTTGAGTTCATGCTGCATATCCAATCGCAGCTGCATATCAAGCGCAGATAGCGGCTCGTCCAGCAGCAGCACCTCCGGCTTATTGACCAAAGCCCGTGCAATGGCAATCCGCTGTGCCTGACCACCCGACAGCTGCGATATGCTGCGATTGCTGTAATCGGACAGCTGCACCAGCTCCAGCACCTCCGCCACACGTTTCTTGATTTCAGCCTTGCCCAGTTTCTTCACCTTAAGGCCATACGCAATATTGTTGTATACATCCATATGAGGAAACAGCGCCAGCTGCTGGAAAATCATGTTCGTATTGCGTCCATAAGCCGGCACTCCGGAAACATCTTTACCAGAGAGCAGAACGACTCCCTGATCCGGATGCTCCAATCCGCCAAGGATCCGCAGCAGCGTTGTTTTGCCACAGCCGCTGGGGCCAAGCAGGGAGATAAACTCCCCCCGCTTCACCTCCAGTGAAACCTGATTCAAGGCTGTATGCCCGGCGAATTGTTTCACAATATTACGGGCCTCGATGGCTGTTGTCTCAGCATGCTGATTGCTCATGATGCCAATCCCACCTTCCTCCACTTACTTTACAGCTATTACAGATTCGTTTTGACGAGACGATCCCATAGTTCTTTCCACTTGGAGCTGTCCTCAGCCATTTTACTCCAATCCGGGTTGATGCCTTTGCTTTGCACCTCTGCGGAGAAGGATGGATCATTCTTATACTTGTCAGGAACGGTCGCCTTCGTACTAGTGAATGGTGTGCCTGTCTCTTCAGCATAGCGGGTCAAGGCATCCGCAGAGATTAGCTCATTGATAATTTCATTAGCCACACGAGCTTGTTCCGGTGTAGATCCTTTTACAATTTGCAGAGAGTAAGGGAAGGATATCGCGCCTTCCTTCGGATAGGCAACTGCCAGCGGCGAACCGCCATCAATCCAGGTCTGTGCGACTTGGGCGCTGAATGGTGCAATTAGGGCATCCCCTGAATCAAGCAGGCTCTTAAGCTGGTCATTCGACGTCACCAAAGTCTGAATTTGGCTGCTATGATCACCCCAGAACTTAAAGGCAGGTTCCGGATTGTTATACGTTGCGCCTAGCTCGTTGCCTTTAACGGCAATCAGCGGCGAAATCACTGGGTAGAACATGTAATCCCAAAGTGCGACTTTGCCTTTGAATTGCTCATTGTCCCACAGATCATTCCAGCTGGTTGGCGGGGTCTTCACAAGATCCTTGTTGTATACCAGTGAAAAGCTGGAGATGCCCCAAACAATCCCTTTGTTGTCAGCTTGATGATATTGCTCAGGAATGTCAGCAAGATTCGTCACAATAGAAGGATCCAGCGATTCCCACATATCGTCCTTCAAGCCTTTGGCTGAAGCGTCAGCATTGAAATATCCGAAGTTGACGATCGGGTTATTCGGATCAGCTTGCTTGCCGGCAACCATTTTCGGATACATTACAGAGTTGGATGATTCCTCGAAGGTTACTTCGACGTTGGGATGAGCTGCCACATATTTCGCTACAACCTCTTTAGGCACTACATCCTGATTGGAGCCTGCCCAGATGAACATCGTCAGCTTAACTTTGTCTTCCTTGCTATTGCTTGTATTAGTGCTTTGTTCTGAACCCGTGTTACTTCCTGTATTAGATCCGTTGTTAGAAGCTGTGTTGTTACCGCCGCAAGCTGTTACAGCTAACGCAGTCGCCAAGGTAAGTGCAGACAGAGCCAGGGAACGTTTCTTCAATTTCATGGTAATCTCTCCTTTTTTTAATGGATCTATATAAGATGAATCTATACAAGATGAACTTAGGATCTGAACGTAAGATCCAAACGTAAGATCTGAACGTAAAGCTCGGTCGTCATTACAATGATGTTTGGACTTGAACTCTAATCGGATTCTAAGCCTGTTCAAACAAGCTGACTAACGGGAATTTCTCCAGTTATTTTGCTCATTCCGCAGAGATGGGGCACATTAACAGGAAAAACTCCTGTTATTTCGTCCAATTACTTTCTAAACCTGTCCAAACGAGCTGACTAACGGGAGTTTTTCCAGTTATTTCGCTCATTCTGCAGAAATATGGTGCATTAACAGGAAAAATTCCTGTTATTCCGACCATTTCCGTCCAATTCCATCCATACTCTGCTATGAAGACGAGTTAAGTGGATGGGGATTTTGCGTCGTAGAGCCCTAACTTCATTCCTAGAGTCCTGACATCATTCCTAGAGCCCTAACCTCATTCCTAGAGTCCTGACATCACCAGAATAACGCCTAGTCTTCTATTTGATTGTTAATTTCATTGAATATAGTCTTATAAGCTAATGCATTCCCGTTTGACTTTTTATTTCCTGCATAAGCTTCCCGATATCATCAGGGGCGATTTGCACGCCTTGCTGTGCCAGTGCTTCAGCTTTATCCATCGTTCTTCGTTTCAGATAATCACGGAGCGCAAGCGGGTATTGCCGAAGCGCCTGTCCGACAGCCCGCTGCATTTCATCGCTCCATAGCTGCTCGAACTGCTCGCGCTTGCTGCCAAAGCTGAAATCCTCAACGTTCTCCCGATGATCCTTGCGAAGAACCGCTGTTGCCGCCTCATCGACCTGCTGCTTAGCGAGTACAACACCGTACAGCGTCTTAGCTGCGTCTTCCGTCAGTAACCCGCTGCGCACATCTTCCAGCACCTCTTGCGGATCACGCAGGAAGGGATCGCCATAGCCGCCTCCACCCTGCGACAGGAACGTTACTGTGTCACCGGGATGAAGCAGAAGCTCATCAATTCTTCCCAAGGAACGCTCATCTACAGTCCCGGCATTTTGAATCGCTGCACCAACCTGCCCTACACCGCCACCGAGCCGGCCCCAAGGCTGGAACTGCATCCGCTCCATATTACGGGCGGTCATAATTGTATCCGGACTAAGGATTTTCACTTTTAGATCAATGCCGCTACCGCCGCGATACTTGCCCGCACCTGCTGAATCCTGACGCAAGCCATATCTTTCAATCAAAATCGGCATCTCAGCTTCCACCGCTTCCGCGGGGATATTCCGCAAATGGCCGACAGCGAAATCCATGCCGTCTATGCCGTCCTTCATCGGCCGCGCACCCGATCCGCCGCAAATCGGCTGAATGACACCAACCTTCTTCCGGCCTGTGACAGGATCTGTGATCGCCAGCATGACGATACAAGCTTGTCCTGCTCCCGCGGCGGGAAGCTTATCGGCCTGCGCCTTACTCATCGCCCCTGTCAATACATCCATGACACGGATGAAGGTCGCAGCTCTGGCCCCAACCGCCGCCATTGGTTCAGGATTGAGGATTGTTGCTGGCGGCGCATCATTACGAACCATACGGATCATGCCGGAGTTCCACGGAATTGTGGGGTCAACGGTTCTGAAATAGCGAATCAGTGCCGGGACAAGCATATAGTGACCTTGTTTATTCGCCGTGACAATATTAAAAGAAGCACGAACCTGCGGATCGCTTCCATCAAAATCAAGGAAGATTTCTTCACCGGCGATGTCCATCCGGCAGCGAAGACGGATCGGATAGCCACCAGGACCATCCTCCAGATAATCCCAGAAATCATAGGAACCATCCGGAATATCACGGATAATGGCTCTTACCTTAAGCTCCGAATATTGCAGCAAATCAACAATCCCTTGCTCGACCTTATCCAGACCATAACGGGTAATTAGCTCTTGAAGCCTCAGCTCACCCCGATGCAATGCTGCCATCAACGCCTTCAGATCGCCCCAGTTCTGGTCGGGAATACGGCTGTTGTCCAGGAATAGACGAAGTACCTGCTCATTGAGCACGCCTTGATCATACAGCTTCACCGGAGCAATCCGGATGCCCTCCATGTGAATATCATAAGATGTCGGCGAGACACTGCCTGGCACTTTACCGCCAACATCGGAAGAATGTACGAAGCACATCCCGAACGCTACTATTTTCCCTTGATGAAAAAAAGGCTTAATCAGATGCACATCTGGTAAATGGGTCGCCATTCCGCCTGTCGCATAGGGATCATTCGTGATGACGATGTCCCCTTCTTTCCAATCCCCGATGGCTTCAATAGTTTCGCCCGCCGGAATGCCAAGAGAAAGATTATAGCCCGTATCCAATGGCGAGCCAAAGGTTTCTCCCGCTGGTGTCAGCAGATAGGTTCCGAAATCTCCGGTTTCCTTGACGAATGCCGTAAAACCTGTCCGAAGAACGACATTGGCCATTTCCTCTACAATGGCTTGCACCCGGTTTTTAAAAATTTCAAGAAAGACCTTGTCTGTCATCACAATTCGGCCTCCCCGATGATATTTCCAAAACGATCCTTAGTCAGACTGTATCCTGGCGGAACGAATACAGTGGTATCATACTCATTGATTATGACCGGTCCTGACAACATCTCACCTACGTTCAATTGTTCCCGGTCAGTAATGAAGGCTTGATACTCCTGTCCATCAAAAACAATCGTTCTCCGCTCTGCTTCATAGTTGGTCTTCACAGGCGCTGGGACAACAACAGTCTCCGATTTGCGCGTGACACCAATAATTGTCGCCCTCAGGTTTACAAAGGCTACCGGAGATTCAGGTTGACTAGTCCCAAATACAGCCTCATATTGCTGGTGGAATCTTGCCTCGGCATCAGCGATACTTCCGTATGCCTCACTGGAAAGTGTCACACTGAGATCAAAGGCCTGTCCTTCGTAGCGCATGTCTGCACTGTACATCAGATACATATGGTCCAGCTCAATACCCTGTTCTGTTTCCTCTGTGATCCAGCGTCTCCCCTGCTCCCCAAGATGTTCGAACCATTGCGCCAGCTCACCCGGCTGCAGTTCATCGCTTACCTTGTTCAGAGAATGAACGAAGTCATTCCGCAAATCGGCCACTACACAGCCCATCGCACACAGTGTTCCCGGTGAAGGCGGAATCAGCACCTTGCGGATCCCCACCTCACGGGCCATGAGAAATGCATGCATAGGACCGGCGCCGCCGTAAGCCAGCAGTGTAAAATCACGCGGGTCGACGCCTTTGCGAGCCATGAGCGGTGTAAACTGGGCATACATGTTGGCTGTTGCCACATCCAGTATGGCCTGTGCCGCTTCATAGGAACTCATTCCGAGCTGCTCACCTAGACGCTCCAGCACCGCCTGAGCCAGATCTGGTCTTAATTCCATCTGTCCGCCCAGGAACCGATCCGCCTGCAAAATGCCCAAATGCAGATAGGCATCCGTTGTAGTCGGTAATGTCCCTCCGCGATTGTAACAGGCCGGGCCTGGACGGGCCCCGACACTACGAGGACCTACTTTCAATACGCCCGCTGAATCTACCCAGGCGATGGATCCGCCTCCAGCTCCAATGGCGGTCACATCGATGGCCGGAATAATCACCGGAAAATCACCGACTTGATTATCTACAGAATAAGCGGGCTGTCCGTCAATCAACGCAACATCCACGCTGGTTCCACCCATGTCAAATGTAACCACCTGATTCAGTCCTGCCATACGAGCTACATGCGTAGCGCCGATGACCCCGGAAGCCGGACCGGACAGCAATGTCTTCACCGGTTCACTGGACGCTCTGGTCGAGGACATGATTCCGCCATTGGACATCGTGGACAGCACCTTGGCTGTCAAACCATACTGCTGCACGCCCTGCTCCAGCCGCTGGAAGTATCCCCCCATTTGCGACCCGACATAGGCATTCATCACCGTAGCCAGCGTTCTTTCGTACTCGCGCTGCTGTGGCCACACACCGCTGCTTGTGCAGACAAACAGCTCTGGATAGTGCTGCTTGATGAGCTGCTCGGCAAGCTGCTCATGCCCGGCATTTTTATAAGAATGCAAGAAGCTGATGGCAATGGCCGTCACGCCCTCTTGTACCAATTCTTCAACGGATTGAAGAAGCTGCTGCTCATTCAAGCTGCGAAAAACTTCGCCGCTGGCGAGGCAGCGCTCATCGATCTCTTTGACCAAACGCCGGGGCACTAGTGGAAGTGCCTTGTCGCCGTATAGATTCGTGGTATTTTCTAATCGCAACCGGCGAATTTCAAGCACATCCCGGAACCCCTCAGTCACAAGGAGTCCGGTGACCGCTCCATTCCGCTCGATTAACGTGTTGACACCAAGCGTCGTCCCATGCACGAACAGGCCAATATCCGCGATATTGATAGAAGCCTTCTGCAGTTGCTCCAACGCATTAAATATAGCTTGTTCCGGGGCATCCGGTATCGAAGGCGTCTTTAGTGAGGCGACCACGCGACCGTCTGCATCCGCGACCATCGCATCCGTAAATGTGCCTCCGATATCTATGCCCAGCCGGTAGCCTTGTTCCACTTTCTCTTCCTCCTTAAAGTTTTGCGAAGCAAAACTACTTCGTAAGCATATTCTTAAGTTTTGCGAAGCAAAACTACTTCGTAAGCATATTCTTAAGTTTTGCGAAGCAAAACTACTTCGTAAGCATATTCTTAAGTTTTGCGAAGCAAA
>NZ_JBHTYV010000002.1:124607-211308 GCF_042790635.1 Paenibacillus sp. NPDC056722
ACTACTTCGTAAGCATCTATAGAAGACGAACTTAAGAAGCAAACGTAAAGCTCGGTCGTCACTACAGTGGAATGTTTGGACTTCCGGTCGCTGTTGTCCCCAGATTTTCTTTTTATACACCGATTCTAGCGGTTAAAATCTGGCGACAAAGGCGAGCGCTTCGCTCCTACAGTTCCAAACTTCCCCCTTCGTTCCTCTTCGCTTTTCGTTACGTCCTTTTGTTCGGCTTACATACTTAAGCTTTGCTTCGCAAAACCACTATAGCGACTGTGAATCCTGCTTCAATTGATAATAGCGTTTTACGTCCTCAATCATTTGATTGATGTGATCCACCATCGCTTGCTCCGCCTTTTCAGGCGAGCCTTCTGCAATCGCGTCGACGATTCTTTGGTGATCTACGACCAGCTTGCTACCGACAGAATTACGAATGAAAGCTGTGGCAGGCAGTTCACGGCTTCGATCCCATACCAGCTGAACCGCATGCATCAAGATGTCATTGCGCGCAATTAATGCGAGTAAGTGATGGAACTCACGATCTCCTTCATAAGGAATTTGATTCTCGGATAACATTTCAAGCTGCTCTTCTATGGAATTCCGCAAAAGTTCAATATGATCGGGTGTGGCCCGCTGCGCAGCGAGGCTGGCAATTTCGCGCTCAAGCGCCCTTCTGGCGACCAGTACATTAATCATGGCCTTCTGCCCGGACACATTGAGCACTTCCAGTAGACGGGAATTGAGGGTCTCCTGATGAATCCTTTTCTCCAGTTGAGAGAGCCGATTTGCCCCCTTCTCTGTGAGAATGCGCCCTTTTCTTCCCTCTAGCTGAACATAACCTTTCATATCTAATTCCATTAGCTTACGGCCGATTGTTGCCTGACTGAGCTCATACTTCTTGCCTACTGTGTGAACCAGTGTGCTTGCGCCCACAGGCTCCCCCACCAATGAAATTGTAGAGAGCAGTTCATGCTCGAGTTGTAAAGATGTCCATTCAAATGATGACATTCATAACATCCTCTCACTTTATAAACAGTTAATCTCTCACGTCGTTACTCACTGATGATTAACTGATTATAAATCTATTTTATTTATATTTCAACTATTCGCACTAATTTAGTGCGGATTTAATTTGAAAGACCTCAAACTCTAATAGAGATTTTTAATCCCACCAGAAATCCCATTCATTATTTCCCATTAAATAATCCGCATAATGCCCCAGTGTATCGAACCGCTCCAGCACGTATTGGCAAAATATAAAATGCTCCTTGGCCAGTCTCAGTGCTGCTTCATACGTCAGCGGCCGTGTGCCGGCTTGTAGAACCCATTTGTCTTGAGTAACAGCCAGGGGGGTAACATGGTATTGCTCCTGCCAATGCTTAAAAACAGCTGACTGGTATACAGGTAGAGGACATTCATTGTATCCCCCCATCGGAACCCATAGAGGCGCTTCATATCCTGAACCCGCAGGCAATGTCAAAATAATAACGTCATCTGCAGCTTCGATTTTCTCTCTTACCCACTCCGTTGTCAGAACAGAAGTTGCTTCTGTTTCTATCTTTATCTCTTCATCTCTCACAGCCATCTTCTCATTCAGCATTTCATGGCCTTCCCATACTAAAGCATAGGCTGCATAAATATCTTCGAAGCTCTTCCCCTCAAGATTTTTCTGCTCAAGCGGAAGATCTGCATCCACAAGAATAGACTCAGCAATGCGCCGAAATGTATCCACGATAGATAGGCTATGTACTTCTTTCAGCTCTCTATCAACAACTTCTGCAAGAGACTTCTCTTCTTCTTCCAAAATCTCTTCCAGCATCTCTGCGATGTTATAGCTGGGCACAACCAGAATTCGGTGCTTCCCTTCCTGTGTCAGAGGCAGTGATAATTCCTCTACCGCTACAACCTCAATGTCACAGGACGCAAAGGAATCTACCAGTTCTACAATCATATTTTTTCTCCTTCTATTCCATAAAATTTGAAATAAAAACGAAACAGTGCATCATTGGTAATTATACTACACTATTACAATTGGCAAACAACATTATCGCTGCAGTCTAAACAGTTGAACGTGAATGATTAGACATAAATTGTGTATCGACTCTTTGGTCCTGAAAATTAACATTTGACCCAATAAAAAACAGCGGCAGCCTTGGACTAGAAGATATTGTCCTGGGCTACCGCTGTTCTATTATGCAAATATTTATCCGTTAGCGTTCACCTTAGTGAACTTTGCTTACTCTATTGCTGTTTGTTGGATTACTGTTTGTTCTATTTCCGTTAGGTTTACTGCCGTTTGGTTTGCTGTAGCTGGCTCTATCACTGCTGGCTCTACCGCCGCTAGCTTTACCGCCACCCGCTTTATCGTGGCTGGCATTGCCACTCTTTTTAAACCACTCGGATTTAGGCTTGCGCGCCGGGTTCGCCTTGGACTTCGCCGGTTTGTTGGCTGATGCCGAGGCTTTGCCAGATTTAAAGGATTGCGGTGGCACGCTCGTCATCGGATAAGGATGATCTTTCACTTCAGGAATCGACTTCTTGATCAATTTCTCAATATCTCTAAGGAACGGAACTTCATCCATCTCACAGAAAGAAATCGCCATTCCGCTATTCCCTGCTCTGCCCGTGCGACCGATACGGTGAACATACGTTTCAGGAATATTAGGAAGATTGAAGTTAATTACGTGCGAGAGCTCCTCAACATCAATACCTCTTGCCGCGATATCCGTTGCCACCAGCACGCGTGTAGCTCCGCTCTTGAAATTGTTCAATGCTTTTTGACGATCTGTCTGAGACTTGTTGCCATGGATGGCCTGTGCAGTAATATTCACTTTGGACAAATCACGTGTAACACGGTCCGCTCCGCGTTTGGTACGGGTGAATACCAATGCTGAAACAATCGATTTATCCTGTAAAATATGGTTCAACAGGTTCTGTTTCTTACCATTCTCCAGCAAATACACCGATTGCTCAATGCGCTCTGCAGTAGAGGATACCGGGGTAATTTCTACTTTTACTGGATCGACCAGTATCGATTTTACCATTTTAGTGATTTCTGGAGGCATCGTTGCAGAGAAGAATAGCGTCTGTTTCTTACTCGGCATTTTGGAGATAATCCGCTTCACATCATGGATAAAGCCCATATCTAGCATCCGGTCGGCTTCATCAAGCACTAATATTTGCACATATTGCAAGTCAATACGCTTTTGATTGATTAAATCTATAAGTCTACCAGGCGTCGCGATAATAATATCTGCACCTTGGTTCAGCGCCCGCTCCTGCACTTTCTGGGAAACACCACCCACGATAGCAGCACAACGAATGTCGGTGTACCGGCTGTACGCCTTGATGTTGTCCGAAATCTGAATAGCCAGTTCTCTTGTCGGCGTTAAAATCAAGGAACGGATACGGCGTACCTGCTTAGGAGCATTCGGCTTTTCGCATAGTAATTGAATGATCGGCACAGAAAATGCTGCCGTCTTACCTGTTCCTGTTTGCGCGCAACCAAGCAGATCTCTGCCAGCCAGCACGGCTGGAATCGCCTGTTCTTGTATAGGTGTTGGGGAAGTGTAGTTCGCTCTGCTCAAACCCTCTAAGATCGGGGCGATAATATTCAAGTCTTTAAATGTCATTTTGTCTCCTTAATTTACGTACATATATAAATCAAACGTAATTTTCATTTTAAAACGTAACACATAAGGATATCATAAAAAGAATCGTCTGTATATGGTTATTTCAAAGTGTCATTGCATGTCCATATCTTGCCAAGTACTCTTCCTTCTCTTTATAATCCGGCATGATACTCCCCACCCGTCGCCAAAAAGACCGGTCATGATTCATATGCAGCAGATGGCATAGTTCATGGATGATCACATAATCTATCACTTCAAGCGGAGCCATAGCCAGACGGTAGTTGAAAGTGAGTTTTTTATCAAAGCTGCAGCTGCCCCACTTCGTTGTGGACTCGACGATATCAATCGTCTTCGGCTTTACTCTTAACTGTGCCTGATAAATTTGGATTCGTTCCCCTACGATCTTCTTGCAGCTTGAAAAATAGAACTTCTTAAGGTTCATTTTAAGCTCCTCTTCACTTCCCTCACTCGTATCTATAAGTTCATGAAGGTCATATTCTTTTCCCAGATGCAGAAACTTACCTTGTTCTTTATACTCTCTTGGTTTAGGGGCCGCCAAAGCTTTGGCAATCTTCTGTTTCTTCTCCAATATCCATGCCCCGTGTTGTGCCACAGCGCTTTTAATCATTTCTTCGCTTGCCGCTCTGGGCGCTTTAACGGTAACGAGACCAATCGTATCTATCTGGATCTTAAGCTTCTTTCTTTTCCCATACTGCACATGAACCTCTATACTATCGTTGCCTAAATCAACTTTCATATTATCCATCTTTCCTTTATGAATAGAATATTCGAGCAAGCTGCTCTGGTATCTCTAAAAATGTATACCTTCTATTATAAGTGCTATAATAAAAGCATACATGATTGCCACAATCCACGAAAGGGAAGGGGAACATTCATGAATACGAATACGAAGCAACTGGATCGAATTCACTCCGGACGGGGATTTATCGCGGCCTTGGACCAAAGCGGCGGAAGTACGCCGAAAGCGTTACTGCAATATGGTATTCAAGAAGACCGCTATTCGAACGAAGAACAAATGTATGAATTAGTCCATGAGATGAGAACGCGTATTATTAAGAGCCCGGCTTTTGATGCACAGTATATTCTGGGCGCGATCTTATTCGAGAACACGATGGACCGTTTCATTGACGGACAATATACTGCCGATTATCTGTGGGAACAGAAAGGCATCGTACCCTTTTTAAAAATCGATAAAGGACTTGCCGAACCGAAAAACGGAGTTCAGCTTATGAAGCCTATTGCCGGCTTGGACGAGCTTCTGAAGCGGGCAGTCGAACGAAATATCTTTGGAACAAAAATGCGTTCTGTGATTAAGGAAGCAAATCTCGCGGGAATCAAACAAGTCGTTGAACAGCAGTTTGCTATCGCCAATCAAATCCTTGATAGTGGACTGATTCCGATTATCGAACCTGAAGTTGATATCTACAGTGCAGATAAAGAAGCTTCAGAGAAATTGTTAAAAGCAGAACTTGCTTCACACTTATCTACCCTTGGCTCAGACGTTAAGGTTATGCTTAAGCTTTCCATTCCGACAGAAGAGAATTTCTACCGGGATCTTATAGATGATCCACACGTGCTGCGGGTAGTGGCTTTGTCAGGCGGCTACAGCCAATCTGAAGCCAACGAGAGGCTGGCCCATCATCACGGATTGATCGCCAGCTTCTCTCGCGGCTTATCCGAAGGATTAGCTGCTGGGCAGACAAACGAGGAATTCAACTCCCTGCTGTCCAAGTCCATTCATGCTATTTATGAGGCTTCCATTAAGTAAGGCAAAATATAAATATTACACTACCTCAATAAAAAAAACAGCGGCAGCCTTGGACGAAACAAAGCCCTAGACTGTCGCTGTTTTATTGATTTATAGTTTTCTGTTAGTCGAATATAGGAGAATATCGAAATAACTATCAGTATTTCGGATTTTTAGACTTATAAATAAGTTAGCCATGCTGGCTCTGCGCCGTACAGGTCGTCGATCACCTCAACGATCCGCTTCTCGACGGAATCATAAGCCGCTGCGATATTGCCGATCTGGTGGTCGACGTCTATTTGCCGGGTAACTTGATACAGACTCATGTGTTTGGCAGTGGCAGGAAGTTCGAATTCATGTCTCCATAGAGGACCTTCTATGCTGCCTACACACGAGACGTTCGCATCGAATTTGCCGCGGCTGAAGGTGAGCTTCACGAGATGGTTATGCTTGGTTACTTTTGTAATTGTAAAGAGGCCACTGCCGCTGTATTTGGTATTGTAGATGAAGCCGCGTTTTTTAAAAAAGTGGTTGATCGCTTTTTTGACCGATAACGGTTCGGAGGGGAAGTCCTCAATCCTAAGTGGCTTCAGTTGATATGGAAATTGGACTCCGACCAAATCCCCTGCTTCGTAGCATGATTGCACGATCCGCTCGCCTGCAATCATGTTCTCAAAAACAGCTGCAGCCTCCTCCTCAGTAGAGGGAGCGCAAAATACTCGCTCGTGGTAAATCTCTCCGATAGTCTCCAAAAAGCGGCGTTCGCTTTCATTCAGCTCCAGCTGTGGAGCACTATCCGTGATATCTCCAAGCTCCACAATCGCATCCAAAAAGTTCCTTCTTCCTGAGATCCACCAATCGCTCTGAAGCCGAATGCACGGCGAAGGGTAGTCACTCCATCCCGTTAGCCTCGGCGCAAACAACCTGGTATAGAGAACATCTCCCTTAGCGACGAATGGAATCGGTGTCTCTTGGGCTGAATCAGGGTTTCGACTGAGCATCGAAAGACGATCGAACACGAAAGTCGCGTTATTTAATCGATAACGGCGTGGAATCCCGCTTACGATATCAAAAACATCTTGCATCTGAAGCGAAGCGTTGCAACCGTCCGGATTGGCCCCGTCCCAACGTGCGGGGAGATTGGTCAGTCTCTTCTCATGGCCCAGCGATGTCTCGGCCGTATGGCAAAAAGGAACGAGCGTTGGGTTATGCTTTAGCAGCCTGTCGATTCCGGACACACCATGCGTAAAGCCGTCAACGAAAAATTTGATGTCCTGGGGATCAAATGCAGCATCATGGAAAACTTGTCCGATCCGTTCGGTCACGACCAACGGTGTATCCTTTTTGCTCAACCGAAAATCAATTTTTTTATAGAGCTTCACAAGCTCACTCCTCATCTGTATGCTCGATCCTCATCTTATACCATGAAACACCATCCAACGCCGAACTTATCAACAAATGAGACTAAACAATCACTGAAGATACTTCTTCATTTTCAAATACGGAGACAATTTCCATAGTGGAATCAACAGATGACTCATTAGTTCCACCAAAATCACTAAGCATTACCCTAGTTCCAAGAATGTGCATTTCCGCATGAATCACAAATTTTTCAGGTTCTTTCTCAGAGTCATACATAATTGAGTCTATCTCAGACTTAAATGCCTTTTTATATAGTTCGACAGCTTCAGAACAAGCACCATTCAAATATAGTTGTGGTACTAACATATGCCCTCTCCCTACGAATCAAATTTTGTTCGAAAACAGATTGACGACCATATATTACCATGAAAATTCATATTTATAATCATTTATTTAAGCACATTTAAGAACTTTAATCGAACTCTACTACTAGTTGGTTCAATGACGCAACGTGAACATAATACTTCATTTATTTAAAGCAAAAGGCTGTTTTCAGACAGGTATTACCTGTCTGAAAACAGCCTTCTGTAGCTATACTTTATTTCTTTAACTGAAGTGCTCTCAGCAGGATTGTTGCCGCTTCTGCGCGGCTTGTGTTCCCTGTCGGTTTCACTGTACCGTCGGTATATCCGTTAATTAGCCCTTGATCAATCGCTGTCTTAAGCGCAGGAAGCGCCCAAGCGGAAATCTTGGAGCTGTCGGAGAAGCTGATGTCCTTGTCAGCCAAAGCCAGTTTAGCAGCTCGAACAACCATTGCTGCAACTTGCTCACGGGTCACCCACTCATCCGGACCGAAGGTGTCTCCGTTATAACCGTCAACAACGCCAAGTGCTGCCGCTGTTGCAATGGTATCGTGCGCCCAATGCGTCTTAGTGTCAGCAAACTCTTTTCCATTCGTAGCTTGAAGGTTAAGGGTCTTCGCGATCATCGTCACGAATTCGGCTCTTGTAATCTTGTTGTCGGGTCTAAAAGTATCATCCGGGTAACCGGTAAGCCCACCGAGGGATACCAATTCCTTGATGCTGACCTCTGCCCAATGTCCGTGGATATCAGCAAAATCTTTTTCTACCTTCGGAATCGAAGGCTCTGTTTTATCAGATACCAGAACAGCAAATTTCGTGAAATGGGTTACTGTTCCGGACACTGTTCCGTTAGCTTGATCCACTTTCAGGTTGTCCAGTTTCACCCATTTCTTACTCTGCTCATTCAGCCAGTACAAGCCTACAACTGAGTTATTGAAGTTCACCTTCGACGGGTCGAAAGTCAGAGTAATGGTCACCGGTTGGCCAAAATCGCCAGCCTTATTCTTCGTAATCTCATAAACATCGCCCAATAGCTTCAATGTGTCATCGGCGGACAAATTCGAGGATTGAGTTACTTTAGAAACAGTAATCTCGATTCCGCTCTCGATTGATCCGGCTGGCACACTGATCGTTGCTCCATTCAAGGTCAGCACGCCACCATTCACGGCAATGCTCCCCGAATGAACTTGACTATTCGTCCCTCCTGACGGAGTCGAAGGGGTTGGAGTCCCTGGTGTTCCAGGATCTGGCGTTCCGGGACCCGGTGTCCCAGGATCCGGTGTTGTCGGGCCCGTAGGATCTGGAATACTCTCTGCAGCACGGGTCACAGTCACAGTGTATACCTTTTTGAAACCGTTCTGAGCTGTCACTTCGACCGGAATAATGTTGCTTCCAACCTTTAGATCAATAACCCCGCTAGCTTGTCCACTGACCGCCGGAGTACCGTTCACAGTGAACGAAGCCGCACTATCATAGACATTTGCTGTTACCGTAATGCCTGATACTTTGTAATCAACTTGAGTCGCATAACTGGTTACGTCAGGTGCAAAGACCGGATTCAGCGTACCGCTCGACAAGGCCAGACTGCTCAAATCAGCGTTGCTCTTTGCTTCCTCCGCAGCTTTTCTGATCACGTCCACAGTATAAGTCTTGCTGGAGCCATCCTTAGCTGTCACTACAATGGTGAGCTCATTGCTGCCGGCATTCAAATTGATCAAGTCACTGGCTTGACCACTCGTTCCTGGAGTGCCGTTCAGAGTGAATGTAGCAGCACTATCATAGATGCTTGCGGTTACGGTAATGCCCGGTACGTCATTGTCCACCTGTGATGTATAGTGAGTTAAAGCACCGTCGAACACAGGATTCAGGATTCCACTGGACAACTTCAGGTCGCTCAAATCAGCGCTGTTGCTATCCTCTTCCGCTGCTTCCCGAATCACGGTCACGGTATAGGTCTTGGTAGAACCATTACGTGCAGTCACAGTGAAAGGAATGTCATTCTTTCCAACAGACAACTTCAAAGTAAGAGCCGTTTCATTGGCATACGGTTTGCTTTGAGCTGTCAGACTCGCTTTTACATCGCTAGCCTTTGCCGTGATACTCAACGATTCAACCGAATGAGGGACAGTCACGCTGTACTCGGTGATTCCGGCATCGAACGATGGAGACAACGTACCTGTATCTACAGTCAAATTGTCCAGCGTAGAAACATCAATTAATTTTCCGGCCAGCATATCGCCTTGAACAAGTGCAAAGTCTGCTACCACCTGATGCGAATAGTCCTCAGCCGCATTAAGAATAAAATTCTCCAGGTCGTTCCAAACCGGCAAAATATTCGTTACAAAACGCTCTTCAAACTTGTAATTCAGTTCATCGGACACCTTGTCCAGACGAGAATCCGCATAAGCATAAGCCTTGGCTGCGTCAATCAGATATTGCTCTAGTTCATCCTTATTTTTGAATGGCTTATCGGTGTAATCTCCCTTAAACGGCGAGACTTCACGGATCAGGAACGAACGATTCGAAGCTTCGAGTACGCCCAGATAAGCATCGGTATCTACTGCGGTCTTGATATATGCATCTTTAGAGATATAAGCATCCCGCGTTTGTTCTTTTACATCAAGCAAAATATCATCCGTGTTGGTATTACTAGGACCTTCTATCAGCACATTGTAACGTTCTACCCCTATGCTACCAATACCCTGGTGAATACGGCGTACAATATCCTTAATTGTAAAATAGGCATTAAACTGGTCATCGCTAAGGTTTGGGAAATTGCTTCTGACTTGCGTTTTATAATTTTCCCAGTCACCTTTTAATGACGCTACTTCAGCCTCAGTGGCCAGTTCAAACTTATCGGGATTACCGTCGATATTTAATTTCCCATTCAGCGACCGCTTACCCAGCAGCTTTTGCAGCGCCTCGGCATAGGACACTTTGGAGACTTTGTCCATAACACTTTGGGTGTATGCAGTAACATTGCTTCTCGTCAGCTTAGTCGCTTTCTTACTGTTATCGTTATTAATCTCAATCAGTGTATCCTTATAAGTATCCAGGAACGTTTTGGAGACGTCACGGAAATCAGCATCTTGCAAATTCGTGAGACCCGAGCTGTCTTTATCGTATTTTACAACATAAGTACTTGTGACAAAACGGATTAAATCATCATAGAAGCTTCCGATTCCGGCGGAGTCCACGTCGTTCAGACTGAACACCATCAGATCTTTGCTATCATTAAAAGTACCGACATTCTGAATATGTGCATCGCCTTGCGTGTAGGTTAAAATATCCTTGTCTTTCCACCCGGCAATGATCGAAGCAGGAGATGGGATCAGCCCAGACGCAAGATCGGATTTGAACAACGAATGCGTACCGCGCAAGAACGTGTACTCGTTCGCTCCCATCGCGTTACTTCCGTACTTATATTCTTTGGTTACGGCATCATTGAAACTGGTGTTGTCATCTACAATGCTTTGTTCTACTTCCTGCTTGCGTGCCTCATCAGAAAGAACTGGCGAACTGTAACGAAGTAGAGTGATACCTATCGGATCAGAAGCTAACCAGTCACTATCTTGCATAGCCTCCGGCTTCACAATCACCTTAAGTTGTGCAGTATCCAGCACAGGAGTGGTAGCAGTCCCCGAAATGGAGAAGGTAATCGTGTTGTCACTGCTTTGCCCCTCAGCCGCGATTTTCCAGTCTCCAGAAGGAAGTCCTGACACACTGTATGCATCGGAGCTCAGTGTCCCATTGGCCGGAATCCCTGCCGTAAGATTCAACTGGAAGCGGGCGTTCAGATCCTTCGCACCACTCATCTTAATAGAAGATGACGCTGGAACCGCTGCAATTTTGTTGGATGGTGTGAATTTAACTAATGTCGCGGTGTTGTTCTTTTGGTATACGCTTACTGGATTAGTTGGTTTGTTGGATTGGTTCCAAGCTCCAGGATTAATCTCAAAAGTAAGATTGGCATCGCCAACAATGTTTGCCGTGCCATCACCGGTAATCGTAATCTCGATCCCCTCACCGCTAGCACTAGCCGTCGCAGATAATCCTGCAGGAAGTCCGGTTACAGTGAAGTCTTCGGAAGCCCATGGGCCCTGTTTTACAATACCGTTAAAAGCAGTGAGAGTGATTTTGTTATGAGCTGGATCAACGTTTGACCCAGATTTCATTTGTACGCTCTGATTATTCTCTAAAATCGCATAAGCAGCTGTACTACTGGAGTTGCGGGGCTTGCTATCTTTTATTTTTTCAAAGTCCTTGCTATTATTGCGAGTATCCCAGTTATTCCCCCGATTTGGAGTCGCAGCTGAATTCGTGCTCTTCTCGGGATCAAGCGGATCGAATACTAGTCGTTGTATCGTCGACTGCTTGCCCGTTTGCGCCGCGGGACTGCCCAAGGAGGCATCCACGACAGGATCGTATCCGACAAAATCAATGACCTTGTCTTTTAACGTGTCCTTCATCGGGTCGTTGGAAGTCAAGATCTGGATAGTATTCAAGAGTGCCAGCTTACCGCTATTATTTCCTATTTTAAAAGAATCCTCCACAGCATCCGGCTGAGGCAATTGGCTTCCAACATTCCCATTACTACCAAGCGCAACAAGATAATAACCGTACGCAGGGATTTGGGCAGTTGGAGATCCTAGATTTGCTGCCTTCCAGCTTTTTTTCTTATCATCAGCATATTGGATGGACCAGCCGTTAAGCGAAATCGGCTCTGCAGTAGGGTTAAACAATTCTACAAAGTCGTTAGTATACAGATCGAGAGCATCATCTTTTTTGCCTCCATAAAACTGGCTGATGACTACATTCTTCGCCAGATTATTGGTATTTATCGGGCCTGTTGCTGCTGCATGGCCTGTCCCTGCGAAAGACCACAATGATTGAACAACCATCGCTGCCACAAGGATGACCGCCATCCAGCGCTGATTCCTTATCTTCAAATTAATTGACCCCTCTCCCAATTAAAAATTCACGTTATTATATCAACTGAATGTAATAGGAGGGTTAAGAGAAAAGCAGTATTAAATTAATTTAATAAAAGTTTAATAAACTCCCTATTTTAAAACACAAAAAAACGGCATCTCTGCCGTTTTTCCGAAGTCTTTCCGATGATGATTCAATTTTAATCCAAGCCATGTTCTTTACGGATATGATACAAGCCTTGAACAAGCAGTTCTGCAGGGTCACGGTTCAGTTGCAAGTGGGTTAGCAATAAATGAAGCGGAATTGCACACACATTGCTGCCTTCCGTGATCTCTGGGAATCCGGTTTCGAACATAGGACCGTGCTCCTGATTCCAGGCCAGGCCTGCATGAACCTGCTGGGGTGCGAATTCTTCCTGAACTGCCGCGATGCAATGCGGAACCAGTACATTATCGATGACTGCTTTTGCTTCCTCTTCGCTCTCTGGCGGTTTAGGAAGCGCCTTGCCCCCGGGAATCTTCATCATTTCATAGTAGAACGAAGCCAGCCACACTTCCGGTTTATTGCCCGACTGGAATCTCGCAACCAATTCCCGCAGGAAAAAGCCGCATGAATATCCATTACCGGACTCATCCTTCACATTGTACACAAAAACTGGACCGTAAGCTTCCATGTTCAATACTTGTCCTTCAACATCCTGGAATTTCATTCGCAATGCAACGAGGCTGTTATGATGGACTGCCTTCAGAAGTTCAGTCCAATCCTCTTCGGACATTTCCGGTTGCTTGTTGTTCTCTTCCTCAATTGGTGTCTCATTAGTCATTATAAATTCACCTCACATCTATCATACCATCAAAATTCATAGGGCAATAGTGACATCCTGATGGTACTTTTGCCAGGGGTTACAACTATGCTATAAGTTATCCCGCCACTTAAGTCTACAAGCGCCCAGCTTTCTCCATGCCCTGCTCTTGTTCCCAGCGAGAAATTTCATCACGCACACGAGGTGCCACTTCGGTTCCGAGCAATCTAATGGCCTCCATCACCTCTGCATGCGGCATTGTACCATGTGGGACATGCAGCAGGAATCTCGTAATGCCCACTTCTTTGCGCAGATAAATGATTTTGTTCGCAACGGTCTCCGGATCGCCTACATATAAGGCCCCGTCAAACTTGCACGCTGCATCATAATCTGCACGATGATAGGGAGGCAGCCCTTTTTCCACTGCTCTAAAATTTGTCCGGGCATGTGTGGAAGGGAAAAACTGCTCAAGCGCCTTCTCATTACTCTCTGCAATAAAACCATGGGAGTGCGTGGCAATCGGCAACCGCGAGACATCGTGGCCCGCTTTGGCAGCCGCTTCTTTATAAAGCTTTACATGCGCTGCATATTGTGAAGGATTCACATTCCCAATAATCGCGAGTGCAAAAGGTAAACCCATGGCTCCGGCGCGAATGGCTGACTCCGGACTACCCGCACTGCCAATCCATACCGGCAAACGATCCTGCACCGGGCGGGGATAAATTCCCAGATTATCTATTGCCGCTCTATGTTTACCGCTCCAAGTAACTTTCTCCGACTGCTGAATTTGCAGCAACAGCTCCAGCTTCTCATCAAAAAGTTCCTCATAATCTTTCACATCGTAGCCGAATAGCGGGAATGATTCCATAAACGATCCACGCCCTACCATAATCTCTGCACGGCCGTTGGATACTGCGTCAAGTGTGGCAAAATCCTGAAATACGCGCACCGGATCAGAAGACGAAAGAATCATTACCGCACTCGTAAGCCGTATTTTTGAAGTCAGGGATGAAGCCGCGGCCATGACCACAGCAGGTGCTGAAGCTGCAAAATCAGGACGATGATGTTCACCAACACCATACACATCCAATCCTACTTGATCTGCCAGCACGATTTCCTCCACCACTTCACGTATGCGTTCAGCATGACTCATTGTCTTACCAGTATGTACATCAGGCGTTGTCTCAACAAAGGTGCTTACACCAATTTCCACTACTTGTTTCCTCCTAGTACGTATTTGTTGTCTACTATTCTAGCTACTATAATAAACGACAACAAATCAAGTTGATCATTCTATTCTATCTCTTTATAGTTAAATATTCAAAATATTAAATATGAACATTTTGTATATATAAACGACCTACGCGCAGTTTCAATCCAAACTGAAGCAGCGCGCACCGATATAATATCAGTGCGCGCTGGCAGCATTGCTTTTTCCACCTGGTTTACATACTTACTTATTAATAATAGATTCCTTGTTATTCCCAAAAAACATTTGTTCCCACAATCCTTCGTGTGTATAGACTTCCTTCACGCCATCTTTGTCATGCGTCAAACGAACTTCACCCAGAATACGAGTGTATGTTGGATTAGCACCTAACAATTTTGCGACGGTGGCTTTAAAGCGTGGCAATTTTCCTAAAAGACTTACCGCGACGATATCTCTTTTTCTTATAAACTCAACGGTGTAGGTCTCCTTCTTGGAAACAGGTTGTTTGTAAACTAAATGATTATCCATGAATTTTTTGTTGATAGGATGCTCAAATGTATCTTCTCTTGTAACCTGGGTAAGAGATTGGTCATCTGTTAGGATCTCACCATCCTTAGCAATCATGAACACCGGAAGCCGCTTATAGCCATAATTTTTCTCTGCAATAATATCACAAGCAATGATGTCAAAGCCTTCGACTTTCGCCCGCCCCCAATACCAGTGATTCATCAGTTTATTCATGCTGATATTTCCCCAGTTATGGTCATGGTACCCGGTTCCTTTTAACTTAGTTGTTGTATTCCCAATAGTTAATGTAGCATCGATCACGGCAGAAGGCTGAGCGACAAACCAGGCAAAGAAATGCTCATCCTGATCACCATAGAACCAATGCCCTGTATCTGGACGCCACATCGGTAGCTTTGAAGTCATAGTAGCATGGTATTTAACGTCTCCTTGTTCAAAATGCAAAATATACTTTCCATCTTCATATTTCAAATAGGAGTTACCAATGTTGACATCACAGATGTCACTTTTGGCGTTGGTCACTGTCCCTCTCGGTTCTTGAAAAGACTGTGTAGTCTTGGTTCCGTCAGGATGTGTGATATCAATATCAACGGTCGGATGTGCCGGACCGGGAACGTCAAAGTAATTTTTAGTAAAAAAAATAGTAACGATCGTTGTACCATCCTCAAACTCGGCATCGGTGTACCACCATTCATAAGACCCTTCGCGTCCATGGGTTCTCATCCCATCTTCTCTAGGCAGCGGCTGCTCAGGCAGAATATTCAACTGTTTGTAATCATCATCCGCATTAGCAAGTCTGGCACGTTTTATTATATTTCCCATTGGAAAAGCCTCCACAAACTTAAATTTATAATCATTACATCCGTTATAAAATTGACATCTGTCATAGTTATGGCTAAAGTATAGTTAAAAACAATGACAAGTGTCAACGTTATCTGATAAGTCTTACATATTGGAGGAAATGTCATGTATTCTGGATCAAACCCGTCCGCCATACGCTCACAAAAATGGATTAGGGACTCGTTACTTCAATTGCTAGAGGAAAAATCATATAAAACCATTTCCATAAAAGAAATTACGGAGAGAAGTGATCTGGCTAGACAAACGTTTTATCAATTATTTGATTCCAAAGAAGAAATTATACAGTATCATCTGGATAATTTATTTCGTGAATATCTCATAGAAATACAAAACTTAGAGGTAGCAACCACGGAAGAGTTAGCCCGATTGTATTTTATTTTCTTCCATAATAATGAAAGCTTTATTCATCACCTGATTCAAAATGACTTAATCCATATTCTGAATCAAAAGTTTTATGATTATTTAAATGAAATTGGTACGGTTCTGCAGCTTAGCCAGACTGACACCGAATACTCATTAGCCTTTATTTCATCTGGCTTGGTTGGTATTCTCGTATATTGGTTTAAACAAAATAAAGCAATGCCCATTGACCAATTGGCACTGCTGGTTAGCGATATTTTGAAACCTAAAATGGTAGGTGAAATGCTCTAGGTCACATGTAAAATCACAGATACACGCTTATGGATTTTACCAAAGTATTACTGTCATGTATTGACCACGTATACAAATTAGCCGCAGGCAATTTGCCTGCGGCTAGGTTCTTTTATCAAGCCAGCTAATCGATCCTCACGACCATATAAACCTCGGCAAACGGGCCAGCATTCCCGGAAGAACACTTACATGGTCCTCATTCTCAAACCGGATTATATCCGTGGTTATTCCCCTGTCACTTAATGCCCTCATCGCTTGCCCCATCCGATCGCTTCCGTCCAGCATATGAGGCAACTCACGAGCACCAGTAGTTAGCTGTAGACGAATAGATGCGCTGTTCTGCCAAGTCTGTGTGAACTGCGCCTGCTCTTCGAAGATCTTATCTTCAGCCCACCAGGTGGATGGACTACCGGCAGCATAATGCGTAAATAAGTGCGGTTTGGCAAACAGGGCATGTAAAACTAGCAGCCCGCCTAGTGAATGACCGACTATGAGTTGTCGATCTGGATCGATCGACCATTCACCAGCAATTACCGGTTTAAGCTCCCGTTCAATAAAATCCAGAAATTGATCGGCCCCACCATGCGGTGGCCACGGTCGGCCCTCCGGCCTGGCCGGGAGTACGCTACCTTCTGCTGGTATCGTAAAATCCAGGCAGCGCCGATCCATATCAAACGGCTCTTTGGACGGATACCCGATTCCGATAACAAGAATAGGCCCTAACCCTTTAGGCTTGCGCGTCTGCAGTCTGACCGTTTCGGCAAGGGTCTGGAACAACGCATCCCCATCCAGAGCATAGATAACCGGATAACCGTTAACCGGAGCTTCTTCTACTGGAGTTCCGATCAGAATTCGATAATGATCACCACGAATAGATGACATCTCATATTCATAACAGCGGTCGGCAATGTAGGGGTTCCTGGTCAGCTTGTTCATGGTGTCATGAAGCTTACAATATCATCTATAACCTTGCTCTGTGCAATAACGCCCCCTGTGAGCCAGTATTCGCTCGCCGTCTCAAATACATTGCCATTTTTCACAGCTGGAGTGCTCTTCCAAATGCTGCTTTCCTTCAGCTCATCTAAAGTGGCATCCCCTGAATTACCGTCCTTAACAAGGAAGATATAATCCACATCCAGTTTAGGCAATACCTCATATGAAACTGCAGCCGTTGAGCCTTGGATAGATTCAGGCTGGCTTAAGCCCAGATCATGTGCCAGTACATATCCGCTGAAATAATCGCTAGTCATAAAAAACATCCCTTTAGAATTAAAGCGAATGACCGCCGCCTTTTTCCCTTCAATGGCCGTCCCCAGCTTCTCCTTGGCAGCTGCCACCTTCTCCGCATAACCTGCCAGAACTTCTGCTGCCTTCTCCTGTTCGCCTAACATTTCCCCGAGCGCTAGCAGTGAATGAGAGAAATCGGTTGTGGCGCTCTGAAATACATAGGTCGGGGCAATCTTCGAGTATTGCTCGTAAATGCCATTCTCGGCAAAATTTTTGTTATGCAGAATAATCAAATCAGGCGTATAGCTCATCACCGCTTCGGAGGCAGGCGGTAAGCCCTTTGTAAAGGTAATAACAGGTACATCGGCTAGTTGATCCTGCAAGTATTCCTGAATTCGAGCCCCATTCGACCATTGAACAACGGGCTTAATCCCCAAGGATGCCAGTGAATCCTCCAGTATAGGAGCAAAAATCCGCGTCGGTTTTGCAGGGATCGTTACCTCATGTCCAAGCTCATCCGTAATCACCAACGGGTAAGTAGCCGTGGCCTGTGCTTCCTCTGCTGAGGTCTGGTCCGCTTCTGCTGCAACCGGCGCTTCCTCTGCCGGGACCGTCGTAGACTCAGGCACAGTGTTATTCTCCCCTGTACCACATCCAGCCATGAGAACAGCCAGTAAGCTTATTCCTGTTAGCATCAACAACAGCCTTTGATACTTCTTGTTCCATACGTTAATCAAAATCGTTCATCCCCCAATACTTGTACTGATAATAATTCTCACAAGAATGGATTATACGCCCACCTTTGCCCATAGGCCATGGACAGAGGCAGGATCGGGATTTGGATTTTTCCCAGTCAGCAGCATGAACGTTTCTTCCAATATACGATAAACAGCCACTGCCGAATATTCGAGCCAAGGATTGGATGGCAGCAAATAGAGTTGTCCCAGCTGGACTGCACGAAGCTTCTGCCACTGCGGATTGTGCTGAAGAGCCAGCCAGTGATGCCGTGTACGGGCATTTAGACAGACCATGAGCAGCAGCCGATCCGGTTTTATCGCTAACACTTCTTCTAAAGTAATCGGCTTGTTGCATACTTCTTGCTGCTGGAATGCTGTGGACAGACCCAGATCCTGAAAGAGCACGTCACGAATACCTCTGTTGGTATAAAGAAAGAGATTTTCGTCCGATAGACGTAGCACGGCAAATTGATCCTGTCCCGCCGCTTGAAGAATTTCCGGTCTGATCTCGGTTAATCTTGCTTCATAGGTATCTATCCAGGCCTGACCTACCTCCTGCTTGTTCAATACATCAGCCATCTCTCTAAGCTGTAATTTCCAGTCTTCGGACTTGACATTAACGGTTCGTATGCCCGCCATCTCCACCGAACGATCCGCATTTTCGTCAAACGGCTTCCGGATGAACACAATGTCCGGCTTTGCTGCCAGCAGCATCTTCATATTCTCTTCATCCTTGCCACTATTCTGGTAATGCAAATGCACTTGAATGGCGGATTGATAATAATAATGGTAATAGGGTGTCCATTTAGGGTCCATTGGAGCGGCAATCGGAATAATCCCTAGAGCAAGCAAATTTCCAGTCAGCTCAGTGCAAGTCGTAGAAATACGGTTAAAGAACTTTTCACTGTACACAGACGGCGCAATCCCGACCTCCTTCTTAAACTTACGACTGAAGTAAAATTCATCGCTATAGCCACAGGCCCGGGCAATATCACGCAGCCCCCACTCTGTATCGCGCAGTAGTTGCTTCGCATGGCCGATCCGCAGGGACGTCAAATAATCCGTCACACTTTGCCCGAAGGTTTTCTTAAATGCTTCACTAAAATACTTTGTGCTCAGCCCTGCTGCCTGAGCTAGAATATCTAGAGTTAACGGTTCTCCAAAATGAGTGGATATATAATCGCGCATTTGCTTCATAGGCACCCGTTCCTGAGCCTCTCCCACTCGACCGGAAGCAATTGCTGCAAGCCGATTCTCCATTGAAACCTTCCTCCTTCACAATCTAGACAGCCTTCATTAATTGATAATAACAATCATTCTCAATGATAGGTGATCTTTTAATTTATAGCAACGTATGTACAAGCTATCCGTCTTCCTGACTATACCGGTTGCTGGATTAGCTTATACAAAAAAAGATCCTCTCCATGAAGAGAGAACCTTTAGAGCGGATTGTCAGTTGACGGCATGACTATCGTCGACGACTGGATAGCCGCGACCTCATCAAAGCCAATCCGTTTCTCAAGTCGCAGCCGGTGAAGCGGATGCATCCGCTCGTTCATGGCCCGCTTGGAAATGGCGGAGACCCGGCCGCTCCAGCCCGAGATGCTCGCGCAGTGTGCTTCCAGTATATTCCTTCCGGAACAACCCCCGCTGCTGGAGAATCGGCACAACATGGTCGACGAATTCATCAAGATTGCCTGGCAGCACCGGCGGCATAATGTTGAAGCCATCGCAAGCATACTCCTGAAACCAATGCTGCAAAAAATCAGCCAACTCACCATAGGTGCCCACAAATTGCATATGCCCCCGGGCACCAATCAGACGCCCGCCTAAATCCTGAATCGAAAGGCGCTCCTTGCGCGCCATGTCCATGATGAGCTGTACGCGGCTTTTCATGCCATTGGTCGCTTCGACAGGATCGGGAATGTCCGGTAGCTCCCCATCTATTGGGTAGCCGGAGAGGTCAAAGTTAAGCATGGTGGACAGGGCACCGACAATTACACTAGACGGAATCAAATCCTGTAACTCCTTGTATTTCTGCTGCGCTTCCGCCTGCGTTGCCCCGATGATTGGTGACAGCCCTGGCATGATCTTGATGCTATCCGGCTGCCTGCCATTGGCCACAAGCTTCCCTTTGACACTGGCATAGAATGCCTGCGCCGCTTCCAGCGATTGTTGCGCGGTAAAGATCACTTCTCCGAACGCAGCCGCAAAATCCTGCCCCGGAACGGAAGAACCCGCCTGGATTAATACAGGATAACCTTGCGGTGGGCGAGGTACATTGAGTGCCCCTTTGGTCGAATACCACTGTCCCTTGTATTCAACTTCCTGTACCTTTGCTCCGTCAGCGAAAACCCCTGCCTTGCGGTCAATGACAAGCGCATCATCCTCCCAAGTATCCCAGAGCCGGGTGACGACCTCGACGAATTCTCGTGCCATCTCGTAGCGAAGACCATGCTCCGGGTGTTTGTCCCTGCCGTAGTTGTAAGCTTCAACATCCAGCTGCGACGTTACAATGTTCCAACCCGCACGCCCTTCGCTTAGATGATCGAGCGACGCAAATTTCCGCGCAACGTTATAAGGCTCGTTGTAGGTTGTTGATACAGTCGCCGTCAACCCAAGCTTCTCCGTCACCGTCGATAAGGCTGCGAGCAGCTGAACCGGCTCCAGCATGCCGGAAGCTGCATCCTCGACACCGCGAACATACAGCAGATCGGCCAGAAACATCATATCGAACTTGCCTCGTTCGGCGGTTTGCGCCAATCTTTTATAAAATTTGAAATCAAACAGCCCTTCCGCTCCGGATTCCGGATGCCGCCAGCCATAATGATGATGGCCGCTATAATAGATGAAGGCCCCCAAATGAAGCTGCTCGTCTCTTGTTCCCATCATAACTCCCTCCTGCCTTGGTGTTAGTCACCCTTTGAACGTGTCACGCCAGCGAAGCCAGCGCTTCTCCAGCAGCCGGACACCTGAATCAGATATCTTACCGATTATGGCAAAAATGATGATGCCAACAAAGACGACATCTGTTCTCATGTACGCTCTTGCGTCCTGAATCATATAGCCGATGCCCGCGCTTGTACCCATCATCTCCGCGACGACAAGCACCAGCCAGGCAATGCCAAGTGACAGCCTGATACCGAGTAAGATATTCGGCAGTGCAGACGGAATAATCAGCTTTGTAATCAACTGCAACCGCGAATACTGAAGGATACGGGCGACTTCAAATAGCTTCAGATCCACATTGCGGATGCCTAGAAACGTATTGACGTACACAGGAAAAAAGGCGCCCAGTGAGATAATTAATACTTTGGAAAATTCACCAATGCCAAACCACAATATAAACAGCGGAATCAGCGACAGCAGCGGAATGGTCCACATCATCTGTAGGGACGGATCGAGCGTCTTTTCGGCGATTTTATTCAGACCAGTCAATAGACCAAACAGCAATCCCGTCCCAGCACCCAGCAAAAAGCCAACCATTGCCCGATAAAGACTAATGCTCATATGCTTATAGAGCTCGCCGCTGGCGATCAGCTCCACAAACTGTTTCACAATGGCACTCGGTGTAGGCAGCATAGATGCAGGTACAAGACCGAACTGTCCGACAGCCTCCCAGACGATTGCGATCGCTACCGGCACAAGCCAGCCGTGAAGCGGCCTCGGAATCGCTCGGAGCCAACCTTCCTCCTCTGGGCGCGATCTTTTCTCATCCAATACTTGCCCACTCATAGCTTTCCGTCTCCCTTGTAGCTGTCCTGCCAGCGCAGTAACCGCCGCTCCAGCAATTTCACCAATGAATCCGTTAGCTTGCCTACAACCGCAAATACAATAATTCCGACGAACACGACAGAGGTCAGCGAGAATGATCTAGCATCATTGATCAGAAATCCAACGCCAGAGCTAGAACCCATCATCTCTGCAACCACTAGTACCAGCCAGGCAACTCCGACTGACAACCTTACTCCCAGCAAAATGTTCGGCATAGCGGCGGGCACGACCAGCTTCGTAATCATGTGCCATTTGCTGAATTGTAGCACTCGACCAACTTCGAACAGCTTGCCGTCTACCGAGCGGATGCCAAGGAATGTATTGACGTAGAGCGGAAAAAACGTCCCTTTGGCGATCAGCAGCACTTTCGACGTCTCACCAAATCCGAACCATAGAATGAACAACGGCGCAATTGCGAGATGAGGCAGCGTACGCAGCATTTGCAGCAGTGGATCGAGCAGCCGCTCTGTTTTGTAGGAAAAGCCTACCCAAATGCCGGCCGCCAGCCCCAATCCCCCGCCAAGCAAGAAGCCAAGCAGTGCTCGCCATGCTGAAATCCCGAGATGACGTATCAACTCTCCAGAAGACGTCAGACTGACGAATTCCTCCACTATTTTACTGGGAGCAGGCAACAAAATCGGATTTAGCTTCCCCATTCCAGCAGCAATTTCCCAGAATACAACCGTTGCTACAGGCAGCAAGATCCCCAGCGCTACATTAGTAATCTGTATGGATCGCCGCCGCTTCGGTCTTTCCGATGTTCCCGTTTTCTCCTGTACGAGCGGCGTTGCTGCCGCATTCTCCATCACTACCACCTCGTTACATTCATTTCATTTATCTATATAAGACGAACTTAAGAGCCTAACGTAAGGCTCGATCGTCACTACGGTGGAATGTTTGGACTTCCGGCCGCTGTTGTCTCCAGATTTCTTTCAATGGTACCGCTGTTTGCGGTTGAAATCCGGAGACAGCCTATGCTTACGGGTGCGAGCTTTCCTGCGGAAAGCTTTCAGGCGGTCGCTACCGCTCCTACAGTTCCAAACTTCCCCCTTCGTTCCTTCTCGCTTTTTGTTATTCTCTTTTGTTCGTCTCATATAACTTTTTTAGTTGTTATCTGTCGTTCACTTCATCTTTACGCCCTTTATTTCAAAGCTTCTTTCACGTACTGATTGTCGAATACCTCGGATACGTTAATCTTTTTGCGGATATTTCCGATTTCATATTGGAAGTCTGCCGTTTTCTGCTGCTCGGCTATGATCTCGTCACTTACAGGGATATTGATTATTTTGGACCGTACCTGTGTTCCTTTGATCACCTCAACCGGAACTTTACGTTCTGTTGCATAACGGTTCAACGCTTCGTCCAGGTTCTGCTCTTCCCATAGCCGGGTTTTCTCGAATACCTTCAGGTAAAGTGTGACGAGCTCCGGATATTTCTCAGCAAACTCTTTACGCACGATCTGGAAAGACGGGGACAATACACCCAACTGCTCGCCGTCCGTCAACACTTTAGCTTTGCCCGTCAACGTATTAAGCGTAATATACGGGTCCCAGGTAGCCCATGCGTCTACGCCGCCTGACTCAAATGCGGGCTGCGCTTCATCCGGCTGAAGCTGAATAATTTCAACATCGGAGTCTTTAATTCCGGCTTCGGCCAAACCGCGATAGAGGAAGTTGTAGGCATTGCTCCCTTTGGCTACAGCTATTTTCTTACCTTTCAAATCTTCAATCGTTTTAAGTGCGCTGCTGGTTGGCGTGATGATCGCCACATTGTTCTTTCCTTCGAGTAATTGCGAAATGACCTTGAACGGAATATCCGCTGCCTGGGCGGCAATGATCGGCATGTTACCAAGACCGGCAAAATCAAGATGATTGGAAGCAATGGCTTCGGTCATCGGAGGTCCGCTCTGGAACTCTGCCCATTCGACCTTCACGCCAAGCTTTCCGAACTCATCCTCAAACCATTTCTCCTCCCGCGCTTTACCCCACAGCCCTCCGCTGCCCTGAACACCCAGCTTCACGGTCAATCCCTCATAGTTATTGGTTTCTTTGGTTTCTTTGGTTTCTTTGGTTTCACTTCCGCTTTTTTCTGTGTTGGCGCAACCCACTGTAAGCACCGCTATCAATAGAATCAAAGCCCATACTTTGAATAATTTCATCTCCCATTCCCCCATCGATTGATTTAAATAAACTTTTCTCACATGATTACTAGGTATTAGACATAAAAAAAGAGATGCCACGGTACATTCTGCTGCATTGCTGCAAGCAGTATTGCCCCGTCAATCTCCGGTTGTCTGGTCGATTGGACACTATTCATTTCCACATTCACAAACTGAATATGTATTCGTTTTGTTACCTGTTATATTAGCAATGACTTAAATCACTTGTCAAACTATTTTTTGTCATTTCTTAGGCACACTAAATAAGGTTACGATATTTGCAGCTTGAATCTTCACCGGAATTTCATAGCCGGGCGCCAATTGCAGTGTCAAGCCTTGAATCAAGCTGACAAAATAGAAGGCAAGCTCCTTCGGATCACCCTCAATAATGACACCTGCGTGCTGTCCCTGCCGCATAATCTCAGCCATAGGTTCCAGATTTTTGGTGAATCTGCGTGTAGCCGCTTCCCGTAGCTGCGGGTTCACCGTTTCGTTCGTCCGGATGCTTTGCAGCATGATCGTAAACGCCCAATTCTCAGGTGTGGCGATCCAGCTCTCACAGATGAGATGAAGCTTTTCCCGGGCATCCATAATTAGCGCAGCTTGATTAGAGATTTGACGGCCATAATCGATCTGCCCCCGCTGCAGCACCGCACTGAATATATCTTCCTTCGACGCAAAATAATTGTAGACGTTGCCGACACTAAGTCCGGCTTCCTTGGCGATATCCTTCACACTGGCGGAATCAATCCCCCGTCTGGCAATCACCTGAAGAGAGCAATCCAGAATATGCTCCCGTCTCACTTCTCTTAATTGTTGATCTTTCTCTACATTTCTTGGGGACACTGGAAACCTCCTACAATTATTCGAAGTATAGGGTGTGGACAAGGTCTACTAGACGAACTTAAGATCCGAACGTAAGACTCGGTCGTTACTATGGTGGGATGTTTGGACTTCTGGCCGCTGTTGTCTCCAGATTTCTTTTCATACTCCATTCAACCCATGCTGTCCCATCTGCATATTCTATCTCTTTATAGTTAAATATTCAAAATCCCTTCTTCTACTGTAGAGACCATTACCCATCCCCCATTACCTGAAAACCCCTCCTATGGTAAAATCAAAGAATAATCTACCATTAGGAGCACATCGATGAATCAGACTAAAACGATACTCATTATTGAAGATGAACAGGATATCTCCCGTATTCTGAAGGATTATATTCAATTGCAGCGCTATGAAGTACATATTGCCGACACTGGCACGACGGGTTTGCAGCTTGTTGAATCGTTAAACCCTGATTTTATCATCCTGGATATTATGCTGCCCGATGTTAACGGAATCGAGCTGTGTCAGCAGATCCGGGACATCACCCGCAGTCCAATTCTCATCTTGAGCGCCCGCGGCAGTGATACAGACAAAGTGCTGGGACTGGGATTTGGCGCAGATGATTATATGACCAAACCCTTCTCCTTAAGCGAGTTGGTAGCAAGAATTCAGGCGCATCTGCGCAGAATGGATGGCATAGAGATCCAACCCCGGCAGGATGAGGTGCTTACTCTGGATTCTCTCACTATGGATAAAAAAGCATATAAAGCCACTCTCGGCGAACAGGAACTCTCTTTGTCGGCCAAAGAATTCGAGCTGTTATATTTTCTGGCCGAGCATAAAAATCAAGTATTCTCCAAAAGTCAGCTGCTGGATCAGGTCTGGGGGTATACCTCCTATGGCGATGAGAGCACCATTACCGTGTACATTCGCCGACTAAGAGAGAAGATTGAGGCAGACCCTTCCAATCCAGTCTATCTCAAAACCGTGTGGGGCGTCGGCTATAAATTTAATCTGATGAAATGAGAGAATGGGGTAAGAGGAGATGTATTGGAGCAACTGGTTCAAAACATGGCTCATCTCGGTGATAACCTGTATTTTAGTTTTTGTGGGTTGTGGCACCTTCATCTATTACAAGTTAGGGGCCCAAGAACATAATGATCTCGCCCGCTATACCGTGAATCAAGCACGGGTAGAGGTAAGCGAGATCATGTTTTTATTGGAGCAGCAGCATTCAGTGTTGCCTAGCCGGCAAGACTTGCAAGATCAATTACTGACTTGGAGCCAGCAGAAAAAACTGAACCTGGTGTACGCTGGACTGGACGGAACAGTCCTCTTTGATTCCTCCCATCAGTTTCAGCCGCTTATAGACAAGCTTGATCTCAAGAACAGTGTGCACTATGATCTGCATGCCTCCAAAACAAGCCCGGGCATTTTTACACTCGCCTTCCCTGTGGTTGATCCTGTATCGAAAAGACAGGCGGGCAATGCCATTTTCACCTTACCTGAAGAGACCCTCGGCTACGAACAACCCTCTTCTGTTCCCATCGTCATCCTGGTGCTGATGTTTACCGCTCTCCTCGTTCTGCTGCTTCTCCTGTTACAGCTAAAAAGAAGAATAAACCTTGGCCTACTGCGACCGATCAGCCGCTTGAAGGATCATTCCGAGGCGATTCTCAGGGGGAACTATGAACAGAAGGCGGAGTATGTGGAACAAGATGAAATCGGTGAAGTCTATGCCGTATTCGACCAGATGAGACAAGAGATTATGGAGCTCAGCCAGCAGCGAGATGCACAGAACAAGGCTCAAAAAGAACTGATTTCGAATATTTCACATGATCTGAAGACGCCATTGACCACTGTGAAAGCTTATATCGACGCCATACAGGAGGGAATTTGCCCCGATCTGCCTGCCATCATGGAATACATGGAGATCATGCAATCGCAAACGAATAAAATGGCTGTGCTGGTTGAAGACCTGCTTGTGCATGCCCTAAGAGATTTAGGACAAATCTCCGTTACCCTTACAGAGTGTTATAGCAAGGAGATATTCGAGAGTATCCTAAGGCCCATGGGTCCGTATATCCGCACCACAGGCGTTAACTTTATTGAACCTGCGGAGATTCCCAATGTGTTGATCCGGATAGACCCGGTGCGACTGGAACAGCTTCTCTCCAACCTGATTGCGAATGCGCTTAAGCACACTTCGGCGGGCGACTCAATATCAATAGAGATTGTACAGCAGCAAGATCAGTTGAAAGTGACCGTATCGGATACAGGTGAAGGGATTCATCCACAGGATATGCCTTTTATCTTTGAACGATATTTTCAGGGTCAAGCCCCTCCATCTTACGAAAATAGATTAAAGGATGGCTCTGGCCTGGGCCTGTCCATTTGCAAGCATATTATTGAAGCGCATCAGGGAACGATCTCTTTTAAAAGTGTCAAAAATCAGGGAAGCGCATTTTATTTCACCCTGCCCTTATGCTAATTGGCGTAATCCTGTCTTGCTGTAATACTTTATTAATATTCTGATAAGATTATTGCAGGATTCCCCTTCTACAATGAATGAAAGAAGCTTACAGGAGGAATCTAATTGTGCTGAATACTGCTATCATCCAAGCGAAAAACCTGTGCAAAACCTATTCCACAGGCAGCGAACAATTCCACGCCATCCGTAATATCGATCTGGATATCTTCCAGGGTGATTTCACAGTAATTATGGGTGACTCCGGTTCGGGAAAATCTACACTGCTCTATATGCTTAGCGGCCTGGATTCCCTAACTGCAGGCGAGGTCTATTTCCGGCAACAGCGTATTGATCGCTTTTCCGAGAAAGAGCTCGCTGCCTTCCGTACGCAAAAAATCGGCTACGTGTATCAGAGCAGCAATCTTGTGCCAGACCTCACCCTGTTTGAGAATATCGCCTTGCCCGGCTATGTTGCACGAACCTCCAAGCGGGAGGTGAAGCAAAAGGCCTTATCCCTGATGGCGTCCATGAATATTGATGCCCAAAGAAATCGGTTGCCTGCCGAGGTATCGGGAGGACAGCAGCAAAGAGCCGCGATCGCACGGGCGTTAATTAATGCACCGGAGATTATTTTTGCGGATGAGCCTACCGGAAGCTTAAATTATGAACAAGGGGTTAAAGTGCTGGATATCCTGACCCAGATGAATAACCAAGGCCAGTCCATCGTAATGGTCACGCATGATATCAAGTCCGCCTGCCGGGGGAATCGAATTATCTTTATCCGGGATGGAAAAGTGGGCGGCATGCTCGAATTAGACCCCTATTCACCGGACGTGCTACAGGATAGAGAATCCCTTATCTTCTCTTATATCACTGGGAGGGGGTAACGTCGATGGCTGCGATCACGTCCATTTGCCTCGGAAATTTGCGCAAACGTAAGGTTCAGAACCTGCTGATTGCACTGCTTATTCTGTTGTCTACGCTTTTAATGAACACTTCCATTACCGTTATTGCCAATTCAGAAGATCTCTATGAAGACCTGCATCAGGAGACACAAGGGTCGCATGAAATCCTGAATCTAACTCAAGGGCTTCACAATCCACAGCAGGTTGCAGGATGGTGGGCTTCCCAAGAAGGCGTTACCGCGTCTGTGCTGATGCCTTACCGGTCTTTAGCTGGCGTGACTTACAAGGGAGAAGAAATACCGAATCAGTATTTATATATGATGAATACCCCGGATCGGCCGTTTGGCACGGATGAGCTGGTTTTTGCCCAAGGAAAGGAAACGCCTCATCCCGCGCCAGGAACGGTGTGGATTCCTACTTCTCTGGCCTATAAGAATGAGATTGCCGTAGGAGACGAGCTTCAGTTCAAGGCTGGTTCTACTCAGCTTACGCTAACGGTTTCAGCGATCGTAATCGATCTTCCGCTGGGAGGACCCTTTTCCACAACTGCGCGCATCTGGTTGAACGACACGGATTATGGTCATTATCTTGCAGGCTTGCCAGGCTCCGATTCCTATTTCATGGGTATTCGTTTCGCTGACTATAGTCAACATGAGGCCTACTGGGAGCGGTTTGAGAATTTCTTCGGTGTCCCTTTTATGGAGGAACGGCTCACCTATGAGGAACTTTCCTCGTTCTATTTTATCATGAATAAAATCATCGGCTTTGTAATGAGCTTCCTCGGTATTGTCATGATCCTGGTCGCCTTGTTTACGATCGGCTTTACCATTTCAGACTCGATTCTGTCCAGCTACACAACCATCGGGATTTTCAAATCCCTAGGGCTATCTTCAAGGAAGATTATTTTCACCTACATTCTCCAATATAGCCTGCTGTCGCTGGTCGCCGTTCTTCCGGGGGTCATATTCAGCCGCCTGTTATCCCGCATCATTATTGAACAATCCTTATCCTTTTTAAAAACAGCACAGACCTCCATCCCCATTCAAAATATAGGGACGAGTGTATCCGTAGGGGCCGGGATGCTCCTTGTAATTCTGCTATGTGTATGGCTGTATGCGAGCAAAACAAGACCCATCCAGCCAATGCAAGCCATTCGTTACGGAATGTCAGAAGCCGCCTATAGCGGCATCAACAAACGAGGGAACCGAAATAAACGACGTGGCAGTGATTTTGAGCGCTGGCCAGTGTCTGTAGTAATTGGGCTGAGAAATGTAACTCGCAATGTCAAAGGTTCTCTGTTGATGCTGCTGCTGACCACAGTGACCACAGCGGTACTTGTCTTTGGTCTGGTCCTGGTTAACAGCATCTCACAAATGCAGAAAACAGCTCCGCTTTGGGGCTATGATTCCGCTAACGTTGTCATAAGGATTGTGAATGCATCGGAGATGGACCGTGCAGCCTTGGAAAAGGACATCCGTGCCGATTCCAGAATCTTGAACCTGAACTGGGCAGGCCATGCTATTGGAGTCGTTCCTGGTAACCGGATGCAGCATTCTACAAGTACGAGTGGCCAGTCACAAACTGTTAGCATCCCGCTTACCGTCATAGAAGGAAGTATGGATGAGCTGGGCCTTGCCAATATCACGGGGCGTAATCCGCAGAATCCAAATGAAATCTCGATCGGTATTAATATTTCACGGCAAATTGGCAAAGAGCTTGGAGATATTATCGAGCTTTATATTGAAGGGAAACGGCACTCTTTTACAGTGACCGGCATCTACCAATCCATTGCCAATATGTCCTTTCAAGCCAGAGTCACAGCGGATGTCGTGACCAAATTAAATCCGGATGACGGATATATGAATCTGTCGGACGTTCAGGATTCCGATGATATCGTGCAGCAGCTAAATGACAAATACAGCTCCAGCATTCAGGCCGTTAAGCAGCAGACACTGCTGGATTCAGTCTTCAAGGAGGCCAGTGCCGTCCTGATCATTCCTATGAGCATTTTGGGATTACTATTTCTCATGGTCAGCTGGCTTATCATCTATAGCACTTGCCGGATTCATATCCGGAAGGAGACAAAACCCTATGGTATCTATAAATCCATTGGACTGACTTCAAATACAATACGCGGAGCTGTAACCTGGGGGATTGTGGGGCTATCTGTTATAGGTGCTGGAATAGGGATTTTATGTGGTATCTATCTCCTGCCTCATCTCTTGCGCGGACTTCTATCCGCATACGGCATCGTCAAATTGCCGCTCTTTATGAACTGGACAGGGATTTCTCTACTTGCTCTGCTAAGCATCACCGTGGCAGGCTTCGGCTGCTGGATTGCATCCGGAGTGATTCTAAAGACTACCCCGCGTATTCTAGTTTCGGAATAGCAGGTGTAGGGACTGATAGTATCCAGGTTGGAAAATGAAATCTTTCGGGGAAAATTTAAGCCTCTTCTTATGTTTTCGGACTTAGGGCGGGAGTGTGAGAAGAGGCTTTTAAATGTAGGGCTCCCTACGCGTTCTTTCACCGACAACCTTCTATTCAAGAAGTGTTGAAGGAGTAACCTTTTTGAAAACAATCATTCCATCAAATGTATCAATAGGGACAATCGTTGTTGTATAAAAATACTTCAGACTCTTTTGCCAACTTGAAATTCCAACGTTTAAGGTTGTAATGGTTTGCTTACCCTCTAAAATTCTGTTCAAATTTTATCTCCTACATCATTACTTAAATGTTCGCCTAAAGAAGTATAGCTAGTAACTGATTTTTTACCGATATGACCATTATGACCATTAATAAACAGTACACTACCGTCTCCGTGCCGTAAAAACCAACTTACTTTCTCTGACATATACTTATCCCGCAAAGAATTGTAATCAGAATTACTGCTTAATAGCAAATCACTATACGCATAGATTGTATTCGCACTTTCTCTTGCAAAATCAAAACCAGTCTGTCCAGCAATGGCAACAATATCTTTTTCGTAAGTGTCCATTTCTTTCAACAACTCTAAAGCATCTTCTTTGGACTTTTTCAAAACATCTACACTTATAGCCAGTCTATCCTCATCAGTCAATTGTAAAAAAGCAGTTTTATATTTTTCACTCAATTCAGGTGCAGCTAGATCTAAAATGGAAAATAGCTTTTCCTTGTTATTATCGTAACGTTGTATGTCCATTCCATAAAAGTGTAAGTCTTTTCCCGCGGGGGCGTTTTTATTATAGGAACGCATCCAATCAACTAAATCAGCCATTTCTTGCGTATTATAAATCTTGAAGCCTATTTCCTTAACAACATCTTCGGCGGATCCCTCAGCCCCATGAATATAAGCATCTGCCTTTAATGCTCCTCCAAAATCCCCCTCAATAATAAATGTTCGACTCCCATTCTTTTCTACCAAAGCTTTGAACACTTCTGCTTTCATCTGTTGATATTCTTTTGTGCCATGACTTGCTTCTCCAAGCCCTACAACCTGCACATTTTCTGAAACAGTAAGAGTACTGATATCTGTCTGTAAAATAGATAAGTCCGTTGGCAGTTTTGCTGCTCCATTTCCACAGCCTGCAAGCAGAGAAATACTCAAGGTTGCTATAGCTGCAATAGTTAACATTTTTCTTCTCATTCTTAACCTCCTTCCATCTCTATTGTAGATTTCAATCGTCTTCTTCTATTTCATTGAGTTTCTTTTCAATTCTTCTTTGTCCTAGCAAGTTGGACCAATATAGAAGAGCAAATATAACTGAAATAAAAACAAGCGCAGAAATGAACGTTACTACTAATACTGAAATAAATAACCCATCGAAAATCCCAGAGTACTTATCACTGTAAAGAGAATAGTTTCTTACTCCGTTTATAATACTTATTGCAAGGCTTATCGCTAAAATAGACGTTATTGTTAATACTTTTCCACCTTTGGAATTAAGAACATATCCAATTAACATGCTCCTTATTGCGATATAAGCTGTGGACAAAATAATAATCCCAAGTTCAACTGCGAACTGTGAAAAGTCCAAATCCAGCACATTGGATTTAATAAAGCAAGAAATAGCTGCCAAGAATATTACTACCCAATAGGCTTCGCTCTGAACTTTGTTCTTTAACTGCATAATTCGTTCATCTTTGATTTTCGTATTTTTCATTTAATCCTCCCAGAATAAGTCATTAAGTGTTTTGTTAAGAGCTTTACAGATTTCAATACAAAGTTTCAATGTCGGATTATAATTTCCGGATTCTATCAAGCCAATCGTTTGCCGTGTTACACCCACAATGACAGCTAAATCCTCTTGACTCATATCGTTTTCAATTCGAGCCATTTTCATTTTTTTATTTTTCAAGAAATCCATCCTTCCTTATTATGGATTTTATTATATGTTATACATTCCAAAATGTAAACTATATATTGCATAAAGTAATTTATATTATTCTTTTAGATATATATAAATTTCAATGGCTTAAGAATAAAGTAAGATCCATATGTGACAAGAGATGTCGTGATTACAATCTATAATTAAGTTGTATTCAACAAAGGAGGTATGAACGAAATGACTTGTTTACAAGGAAAAATTGCTTTAGTGGCTGGGGCTACACGGGGAGCTGGACGAGGTATCGCTGTAGAGTTAGGGGCATCAGGCGCGACGGTTTATGTGACAGGAAGATCAACTATAGCTCATCGTTCCGAATACGATCGTCCTGAAACTATAGAAGAAACGGCTGAACTAGTTACCATGGCTGGCGGTCACGGAATCCCGGTTCAAGTCGATCATTTATATCCTGATCAGGTCAAGAAATTAGTGGATCGCATTGAGCAAGAGCAAGGCCGGCTTGATATTCTCGTGAATGATATATGGGGAGCTGAAAAGATGATTGACTGGGATGCCCCTGTGTGGAAACATTCACTTGATAATGGTCTGCGTATGTTGCGGCTCGCTATAGACACGCATCTCATTACAAACCATTTTGCACTCACCCTCCTGCTTAAAAATAAGAATGGTTTAATTGTAGAAATGACCGACGGAACAGCTGATTATAATCATAAAAATTACAGAGTATCTATGTTTTATGATCAGGCTAAAACCTCCGTTATTCGTATGGCATGGGCTCTTGCTCAAGAAATTGGGCCTTATGGATGTACAGCAGTGGCGCTCACGCCAGGCTGGATTCGTTCGGAAATGATGCTCGAACATTATGGAGTACATGAAGAAAATTGGAAAGATGCTGCAGTCAAGGAACCTCATTTTATCATTTCGGAATCCCCCCGTTTTGTTGGCCGGGCTGTTGCTGCTCTTGCTCAAGATCCTGAATTAGCAAGATGGAATGGACGATCCCTTTCAAGCGGAGAGCTTGCGCAGGTTTATGGGTTTACGGATCTCGACAGCTCACAACCGGATTGTTGGCGTTACATAACCGAGGTCATAGATGCTGGTAAACCAGCGAATGTTGAGGGTTATAGATAAATAAAATACAAAAAAACATCCCTTCCCAACATTGAAACTCTTGCCGGGAAGGGATGTTAAATTATACCTACGGGATATCTCTACTTAGATCAGACCTGATTTTTGTAAAAGTCTTTGAATAATGGTTGCAACCTCAGCTCTGCTAATGAATGACTTCGGTGCAAGCTCAGTAGCGCTTCGTCCAGATATGAGGCCAGCCTGTACACTGTCAGCAACGCTGCTTTGCGCCCATCCAGATACGTTTGCTGCATCCCCAAATGAAAGAAGTGCTGCATCTTCCGCTTGGATGGACAGCGTTGCCTTCAGTCCAGTAATCGTCATTGCTCTGGAGAGAATCGTCATGGCCTGTTCTCGAGTAATTTTGTCGTTCGGCCGGAATGTACCGTCCTCAAACCCGCTAATCAACTGATACGCATATGCCGTGTTGATCGCGCTGCTAGACCAATCTGATATCTTCACATCAGAGAACACCGTTGAGCTATCTTCCAGCTTCAATCCCAGTCCGCGCACAAGGATAGCTGCGAACTCGGCTCGGGTGATATCTCGATCTGGACTAAATAGACCGCTGCCCGTACCATCAATGACCATCCGTGATCCCATGTCGTTAATCGCATCTTTCGCCCAATGGTTCACGACATCAAGGAATTCGACCGGATGCCAGACGACAGAGTAAGTACTATTAGTTAAGCTGTTGATCTGAGCGTAATACTTGCCATCGATTTGAACGATCTTAGTCGGTACGTGGCGAACACTTCCATCCGGACCAACAACAACGCCTGTCGTGATCTTGTTCGGGTCAACCCCGGCCGGAATGGCGATCGTTCTTTCCACATAAGCATTGAACTTCGATACTTCAACACTAGTATTTTCGTAAACAGCTTTGATCGTAAAATCCAGCGGTGGAACTACAAGCGTGAACGTGCCTTTCACTGCCGCGTCCTCTACAACCTTCACTGCATCCGCTGTTGGCTTGGCGATTTCGATTTGTATCTTAATGTCTTGCAAAACAATCGACTTGCCCAGTTTTTCCGATATAGCATCGATTTGAATTTGTTGTGCCGGGATCGTATACGTCGCTTGATCCGTCTTGATCGCTACAAGAGCTTGCTTGCTTTCCATGCTTTTGATCATCTGACCATTAAGCTCACCAATTACGACATCAGAATTAGAACCGACCGGAATCGTAACAATGGCCCCTTGACCTTCAGTCTCCAGTTTATCCTCCAGCTTCTTCTGGTCGACGATAATCGTTGTAACGCTCTGGTCATTTCGCTTGCTTGTTGAAGCCGTTCCCGCATTCTCCACTTTCCCGTTAACAAGGATGTCAACACTTGTATTCGTATTGACAGGTACCGTCGGTGAGGAAGGCTGGGATGAGCCCGAATTGCCATTGTTGCTAGATTCTGCTCTCGGTATGATTGTATTCGATTCGGCGGATGCTGTGCTTCTTTTTCCTGCAGCATTGATCGCTACTACCGTAAAGCTATAACTCGTTCCATTGGTCAACCCTGTTACAGTAATCGGACTTGTCGCTCCGGTAACGACCACATTACCTGGTGAAACAATCACTTCATATCCCGTAATTGGGATACCTCCGTTTTCAATAGGAGCCGTAAACGTAACGATCGCTGTTCCATCACCGGCGACCACCGTCACATTGGTAGGCTCTCCCGGGATCGTTGACGGAGTCACGCTTACTTCATTCGATGCTGCGCTCAAACCGCCCTCATTTCCGGCCTTCACCACAAAGTAATAGGTCGTACCGTTTGTCAGATTTTTAACGATATGAGAAGAAGAAGTCACAGTTGTCGCTTCAACCTCAGTAAATTGACCTGAAGTCGTCGCCATATAAATGTTGTAATAAGTGGCTCCCGTTACCGTATTCCAATTAAGAGTAACCTGATGATCGCCGTCAACAGCCACCAGGCTTTGCGGATTAGCAGGAACTCTCGCCAAGTTTACGGATTGCGTGACGGTAAATGTCTCAGGCGTCATATGATCCGCAGCTATCGTAACCGTTGCCGTATAGGTGCCCGAAGGCAAATTGTCCTTGGCATGGATATCAAAGCTTGTTGCTGTGCCGCTAGTTAAGTTTGATGATGGATTCGTCGTTACAAAATCATTGGCGTTCTTGCCGCTAAGCGTTACCGACAAGTTTACCAGGTCGCCTGTACCTGTATTCGTGATGGTGATTGGTCTAGTTTCTTGGGTACCTGAATGGTATCCCTGAGTAAGAGCCGCTAACGATTGATCCGTAATTTCATCAATCGAATAAGAAAGTGCAACTGTGACCATAATCGTTGCGGTACCTTTCTTCGTTGCGTCTGCCGTCGAAGTTGCCGTGACCGTATAAACGCCCGGTGCTGCATTCGCTGCTACGCTTACTTTTCCTGTGTTGTCCACCGACACTTTGTTGCTCGCGTCACTGCTACTCCACGTAACCGTGGTCGCTGCTCCGCCAACGGCATCAACTGCCGCTGCGAGCTGCTTGCTATTGCCTGGCAAGATGCTTGCCGTGCTTGGGCTGACCGCTACGCTATTAACTGCTGGCGCTACCGTCACTGTGATTGTCGCAGACGCTTTCTTCGTTGCGTCTGCTGTCGACGTAGCTGTAATTGTATAACTGCCCGGTACCGCATTCGCTGCTACAGTAACTTTACCGGTGTTGTCCACTGCCACTTTATTACTGGCGTCACTGCTACTCCACGTAACCGTGGTTGCTGCTCCGCCAACGGCATCAACTGCCGCTGTGAGTTGCTTGCTTCCGCCTGGCAAGATGCTTGCCGTGCTTGGGCTGACCGTTACCCCATTGATGGCTGGCGCGCTCGTCACCGTGATCGTCGCGGCGGCTTTCTTCGTTGCGTCTGCCGTCGATGTTGCTGTAATTGTATAACTACCTTGTGCCGCATTCGCTGCTACGGTGATCTTACCTGTGTTGTCCACCGCCACTTTGTTGCTAGAATCACTGCTACTCCACGTAACTGTGGTCGCTGCTCCGCCAACGACATCAACTGCCGCTGTGAGTTGCTTGCTTCCGCCTGGCAAGATGCTTGCCGTGCTTGGGCTGACAGCTACGCTATTGACAGCTGGTGCTACCGTCACCGTGATCGCCGCAGATGTTTTCTTCGTTGCGTCTGCCGTCGACGTTGCCGTGATTGTATAGCTACCCGGTGCTGCATTCGCTGCTACGGTTACTTTCCCTGTATTGTCCACTGCCACTTTATTGCTGGCATCACTGCTACTCCACGTAACCGTGGTCGCTGCTCCGCCAACGGCATCGACTGTTGCCGTAAGTTGCTGGCTTCCTCCTTGCACCACACTTGCACTACCCGGAGTGACATTCACGCTATTGACTGCTGATGCCACCGTCACCGTGATCGCTGCAGATGCTTTCTTCGTTGCGTCTGCCGTCGACGTTGCCGTGATCATATAGCTACCCTGTGCCGCATTCGCGGCTACGGTTACTTTCCCTGTGTTGTCCACTGCCACTTTGTTGCTGGCATCACTGCTACTCCACGTAACCGTGGTCGCTGCTCCGCCAACGGTATCGACTGCCGCTGTGAGTTGCTTGCTTCCGCCTGGCAAGATGCTTGCCGTGCTTGGGCTGACCGTTACGCTATTGACGGCTGGTGCTATCGTCACCGTGATCGCCGCAGAGGCTTTCTTCGTTGCGTCTGCCGTCGACGTTGCCGTGATCGTATAATTACCCGGTGCCGCATTCGCTGCTACGGTTACTTTACCCGTATTGTCCACGGCCACTTTGTTGCTGGCATCACTGCTACTCCACGCAACCATGGTCGCTGCTCCGCCAACGGCATCGACTGTGGCTGCGAGTTGCTTACTTCCTCCTTGTACCACACTTGCACTGCCAGGAGTGACACTCACACTATTGACTACTGGAGCTAAAGTAACCGTAATCGTCGCGGCCCCTTTTTTGTCGCTGTCCACTGTTGACGTTGCCGTGATTGTATAATCGCCCGGCACAGCATCCGCAGCAACAATCACATTCCCTGTACTGTCCACAACGACTTTATTGCTGACGTCACTGCTCTTCCACGTGACGGTTGTCGCGATGCCTGCAAGAGCGTCTACTGTAGCCGTAAGCTGCTTACTCCCTCCTTGCACTACGCTTGCGCTAGCTGGGCTAACCGTCACACTGTTGACTGCCGGAAGCAGGGTTCCTGACTGCAGAATCGTTCCAGTTACCCCCGCCGCCATATATGTGCCTTTTCCGTACGTGACGCCCATTAGGCTTTTCTGAATGCCGCTCGCTCGGATCGTCCAATTCACTCCATTACTAGAGGATACTATCGTGCCTTGATTCCCCACCGCCACATACATGCCATTTCCGTAAATGACGTCCCACAGAGTATTAGAAGCTCCGCTCGTTCGCTGCATCCAGTTCGCTCCATCACTGGAGGTCAGAATCGCTCCATTTATTCCACTTGTACCCACTGCCACATACGTGCCATTTCCGTAGATAACATTATATAAATAACTCGTATTGCCACTCGTTTGGATCGTCCAGTTCTCTCCATCACTGGAAGTCAGAACCGCTCCACTATCTCCCACCGCCACATACATGCCATTTCCGTACGTGACGCCATTTAGAGAATACGTAGTGCCGACTGTTTGACTTGTCCAGTTCACTCCGTCACTGGAGGTCACAATCACCCCATTGTATCCCACTGCCACAAACATTCCGTTTCCGTAAGTGACACCTCTTAGATAATACATAGCACCGACTGTTTGACTTGTCCAGTTCACTGCGTCACTGGAAGTCACAATCACTCCATTGTCCCCCACTGCCACATATGTGCCGTTTCCATAGGCGACATCGTTTAGATCCACTCTGCTGCTGTTAGTTTGGCTCGTCCAGCTCGTTCCGTTACTGGAGGTCATAATGAATCCCCTGACCCCTATCGCCACATATATGTTGTTTCCGTAAGCGACTCTCTTTAGATCACTCGTAAGAGGGTTCGTTCGGATCGTCCAGTTGGTTCCGTTGTCGGTAGTCAGAATCGCTCCGCCTGTACCTATCACCACAAACGTTCCGTTTCCGTAGGCGGCGCTAATTAGGCCAGTTGTAACGCCGCTCGTTCGACTTGTCCAGCTTGTTCCGTTGCTGGAGACCAAAATATTTCCAGTATAAGAATCAAAAGCCATAAATGTGCCGTTTCCGAAAGCAACGTTATATAGAATGCTCGTAGTTCCACTCGCACGGCTATTCCAGGTTGTTAAGTTAGCAGAGGTTAGAATGGTCCCACTAGCACCTACTACCACATACAGGCTATTTCCATATGTGATACCATTTAGAGCATCCGTAGAGCCACTTGCTTTGCTCGTCCAACTCGTTGCATTGGTAGAGGTCAAAATCGTTCCCCTAGTTCCTACCAACACATATGTTCCGTTTGCATAAATGCCTTTATTAAGATTATTCGTAGTATTACTCGTTCGGTTCGTCCAGCTGACACCGTTATTGCTGGAGGTCACTATCGTTCCACCTGCACCCATCACCACAAACGTTCCGTTTCCGAAGGTGACGCCACTTAGCGCACTCGAAGTAATAGTCGCTCTGTTCGTTCGGTCCGTCCAGTTCACTCCATCGGTGGAGGTCACAATGATTCCAGTGGCCCCCACTGCCACAAACGTGCCATTTCCAAAGGCGACGCTAGTTAAATAATTTGTAATGACACTGCTTCGTTTCGTCCAGTTCACTCCGTCACTGGAGGTCACTATCGCTCCGCCTTCCCCCACCGCTACAAACATGTTGTTTCCGTAGACAACTGCATTTAAACGCTCACCCGTAGGCAACGGATTACGGATATTCCACTCGTCAAGAGAATCTGCAAAAGCATACTGAGGAATATTGCCCGCAATTAATAAAAATACGATGAAGATCGACATCCAACGTTTGATCATTTTCTCTATTCCACTCACCTTCATGCTGATTTACTCTACGGTGACATTATATCTGGGGTAATGTTGCAAAATTGTGACAAAGCAAAAAAGGAACCCGCTTCTGATGCCAGGTTCCTTCGTTCAATATATATCAATCCGTTAAGTCTCGAAGCAAACTTGTAAGCGTATCTCCCGACACAGCTCCCAGCTCTGCATGGATCAACTCGGTGTATTCTTCGTAGTAGGCGGTAGCACGTCCAGAACCGCCGATGCGATAGTGTAGCTTCAGCGCCTCTTCCCGCAGCGATTCGTCATAAGGCTCGTGTTCGACCAGCAGCTCGGCCAGTCGCAGCGCCTTGAGCGGCTCCGTCACGGCTTCCTCATAATACAAGAGCAGCTTTTTCCCCAGACTGAGAAAGTACTGGCGGTATTCTTTGCGGTAAGGCTCGCACCAGACGCTGTCGAACCCTTGAAGAAACGGCAGGCTACAGCGGTGAACCAGTTGCTCAACATACACCAGATTGTCAGGATCTATTCTGACAGCGTCCAATACGAAAAGCTCCAATTCGTTCGCATCCAAAGCCAGCGCTTCATCGGATAAGACCAACTTGTATCCATTCCGGACTGATGCCAGCGACATCCCGGATCGACAATCCCGTAGTGTCTTATTAATTCTGCTAACCGTACTTCGAAGGTTGATGCCTGCCTTCTCCACATCCAGGGCCGGCCAGAGCGCCTCGAACAGTTCCCACTTGCTAACCTCTTTATCCCGGGGCTGTAACAGCATATAAGCGAGCAGCTCCGCGCACTTGGAGGTTACCCAGCGAACCGGCTCAAAGTCAACATCCATATGTAGAGCAAACTTGCCGAACAGATAGGCGACAGCACTTCGTTGTCCACCGTTGCCAACATCATCCTTGTGGCGCTGCCGTCTTTTTCCTACGCGTTCGAGCGAACGCTGCAAATCCTCTTCCATAAGCGGCTTCAGCAAATAATCGAGAGCATTCACCCGGAACGCATCGATCGCGTATTGATTGTAGGCAGTAATGAACACGACCTCCATGTCGAGCTTGTCCGCATATACCTGCTCCGCAATCTCAAGCCCGCTCAGCTCCGGCATTTCAATATCCAGAAATAGTACATCGGGCTTTAGCTCTTTCGCCATTCCCAGCGCCTCATGAGGATTCACGCAGCAGCCCAGCACCTTCACTCCTGCACTCGCAAGCATTCTGTCAATTTGCTCCGTAACCAATAACTCATCATCTACAACGATAGCTTTCATCAACGTGTTTCATGCTCCTCTCCGTTAGCTCTAGTTGCTGCTGTGCGGGTAGGGATCAGGAAGGTGACGGTTGTACCCTTGTCCTGAACGCTCTCGATCCGCAAGCCTTGAGCGAATTCATTGATGAGTCGTTTGTGGACATTGATCAGGCCAATGCTTCCATCCAGCCGCTCCCGCTTAAAAATTCGATCCAGTTGCTCTGGGGTCATGCCAACACCGTCATCCTGAACAGTGATCTGCAAGCCTTGCGGCGAAAGCTTCGCCCGAATAACCACCGTGCCTCCCGACAGTCGCTTCATGATGCCATGGCGAATCGCATTTTCGACCAGAGGCTGCAAAATCAATGCCGGAAGCATCGTCTGCGTCCGAACATCAACATCCCATTCCACATTCAGGCGTGTGCCGAAACGGGCCTGCTCCAGCTCGACGTAGGATTTGGTGAGAGACAGCTCACGCTTTAGACTGACCTTCGCATGACGGGGGTCAAGATCAAAGCTGAGCCGCAAATAGTTGCTGAATTCGCTCAGCAGCTTGCCTGCCCGCTCGCCATCGCTATAGCATAACGAGATAATGCCACTCAAGGCGTTATAGATAAAATGCGGCTTGATCTGCGATTGCAGAAACAATGTCTCCATCCGAATGGCCTGCTCGACTGCTTCCTTCAATTCCAGCAGTGTCTGTACCCGGGCCAGCAGCTCCTTGCCGCTGAACGGTTTCACTAGAAAATCATTTGCTCCCACTTCGAATCCCATCGCAATATCTGCCGGCGAATTGCGTACAGTCAGCAGCAGAACGGGCAGCTTGTAGAGCGGGTTCTCCTCCCGAATAAGCCTGCACACTTCATAGCCTGAGAGCTCAGGCATCATCACATCGAGCAGGACAAGCGACAGATCATCGCGATGCTGCTGAATCAGCTTGAGCGCGTCCGCCCCATTGTACGCCGTAAGAACATGATAGCGACTGGAGGCAAATAACTCCTGCAGCACCTTGATGTTGGAGGAATCATCATCCACCAGCAAAATCTTCACCTCGCCGGTTCGCTCCGCTGCATGCGGCGAGGTCTCTTTCTTCACCGGCGAGCTTGCCCTGGGCAAAGGTTGCGGCTCCAGACCGGCAGCGGCTTCTGCCCGGATGGCCCCAAGTTCTCTCTGTGTTGCCGTCGCCTCTGGCAGCTGCAGCTCAAACACGGAGCCTCTTCCCGGCTCCGACCACTTCAGTTCCAGATCGCCGTCCATTTGCTTCGCAAGCGCCTTGGATATTTTCAGACCGAGACCAGAAGATTGATACGCCGAAACCTCTGGCTCCCCGTCATTATATAGATCCAATTGGAAAAGCATTTGGCGCCGTTCTTCACTCATTCCAGCGCCAGTGTCCGAAAACGTCAGGAACAGCCGGCCTTCCCGCGACTCTGCGGCCACCGTCACACTTCCCCGTTCTGTAAACTTCAACGCATTGCCGACCAGATTCACAAGAATCTGCTTCATGCGGTTTTCATCGGTAAATAGATAAAAGGTTCCCGGGGGTACCTGATTGACCAGCCACACCTGATCATTTCTACGAATGAATTTCAGGGCTTCGAGCGTAGCCTGCACCGTGCCGCTGACATCGAAAAACCGGTGGTGGAACGTCAGGCTTCCGCGCTGCAAGCTCTGGAAATCGATAATATCGTTCACCAGTGTAGACAAGCGGGTCGCCTGGGCAATGATGAAGTCCAGATTCTCACGATGCCGCTGCGCTATCCCTTCGCCGCTCTGGTCGATAACCACCTGCGCCAGATTGATAATGCCGTGCAGCGGTGTTTTGAACTCGTGTGACGTATGGATGAGAAATTCGTCTTTTTGGCGGTCATACGCAATGAGCTGCTCAGTGAGCCGCTCGTTCCGCAAGAACGCCTCGCGAACCCGGTCCGACATGAGGAAGGATTGCGATAGAACGAGAAGCAGAGGCGTTACGATCATATAATACGGGTTGTCTAGCGCGAGCTGATAACGCGTCTGGGCATACACCCAACTAATAATAAGGAAAAATAAGCCGAGCAAAATATAGTAAACTTGAACCCCGCTATTCCGATAACGGAACAGCCAGCGAATCATGAAAGCGAACGCCGTGATTTGCAGGACGATCCCGAGCCAAAGAATATCAATTAAATATTCGTTTGGTATGCCAACCAATAAGACAAGACATCCATAATAAACCCTTTTCAACCACTTATACTCCGGGCTTCCCTTATGGTCCAGGCCCAGGTACAGATAGACATAGAGGGTAAAGGACATAACAGAAACGTAGGGCAGGATAAAGAGCATCTTCTGCAATAAAAGAAAAGAGATCCCGGGGAACAGAGTCGCCATGACGATTTCATTGTCAATGCTGAAAAATAACCCTAATGACAAGCAGAACAAACTAAAAAAGGCGAGATAGGGCTCCTTCCGCCATTGCTTGAATGTTCCTGCGAAATAAATCCCGAATACCAGCATGGTGGTGATAACAATCATGTCCGCTAAACGGGCATTATCGCGCCTGGCCCATACATCTGCTGTTAAACCGAATTCTGGCGCTTGCACCAAGCCGCCTTCCAAATAACGGTAGCTTGCGATCTGAATAATGATATCAATGGTGCCGCTATCCGCTTTCATCATACCGTAAAACGGAAGGTTGCTAGGTACAAATTGATCCGGCGACAAATGCGGTTTTCCAGTACCGCCGAGGTCTGAACCGTTCATGAAGATATGGCTGGACAACCGAAGCTTTTTAGCTCTAAGGCTATAAAAGTCAGGATCTTTAACCTCTACGCGCAGACGGTACGTACCTGCACCATGCCCCCTGTCAGATGAAACTACACCTTTCCAGCCTCCAGCAACACTAAGAAGCCGGCGCTCCGCTTCCAGTGCCTTGCCACCGGTTTGGAAATCCTGCGGAGTTAACAGCTTGTTCTCATAGAACTCCCACTCTCCCCGCAACGGTACAATCCCTTGCTTCGCAAAATCCCATTGTCTGGCGTCCAACACTCCTCCACGCGCTTCGGGGTACCGAAACGTAGGATGAAGCCATTCATAGACGAATATTGATATAACGACGGTAAAGACAAGCATCATGCCGATGAGCACCGTCAATTGTTTTCTCATTGTCCCTGGTCCCAGTCCCATTTTCATATTCGCACCCAATCCATTATGTTTATGACTATATTCGTCAGAATACGACACATTTCCTTCAAATAGGGAACTTGGGGAATCAAGGACACATTATCTGGTTTATTCCTTTTCTATTTGCGCCAAAACAAACGAATCTTTATTAATTTCAACGGCAATAGCAGTTTGAGTAGATAGGTCTTTTATCTTATAAAGTTTTGTTCCAACAGGATAATGATTAGAAAAATCATCCTTACCAGACTCCGATTCCTCATCTGAGTAAGTTTTAACTTCTCCTATACTTTCCTGAATATCGGTAGGAGCTACTTTTATTTCAGTTCCCACATAGATTGTTTTATTAAACGTAATGATTTTATCGAAAGACCAGCTCTGGGATGATATCTGGCCTGTCTCAGGTGCGTTGGTCTTGTCAACTTGAGCTAATGAAGGATGAGCACATCCCGATAACAGTAGTAATGCAAACAAAGTTCCAATTAGCCGCTTCACTGTCATTCCCCCTTAATAATCAAGACGTTGGAAAATGAAGAAAAGTTACCTGAACTTAGTCCTGGGCAACGCAAAAAAGCGGCTCACCTTACACTCCGCTACTCTTACTCTTTATGCAGTTCAATAAAATATTTACCCCAATCCGCCAAGCTTGCACGAAATACGAGACGCCGCTTCCTTCACATGCCCAATGAACAGCGGAATTTCGTCTTCGCCAAGCCGATGAATCGGTCCTGCAGCCGACAGGCTGGCAACAATTCGCTGTTGCGGGTCAAGCACAGGCGCTGCAATAGCGAACGCATCCGTATCTACCTCGCCTAAGGTAAAACAATAGCCTGCGTCCTTTATGTTATGCAGTTCTTGCAACAGCGTAGACTTCGTGGAATTTGCTTCAAAAAGCTTGCACATGTCTTCGATAATCTTATCGTTCTCATACGCAAGCAGTGTTTTGCCCGAAGCGCCTGAATTCAGCGGCAGCACCCGGCCATTTTCAATAGACATTCTGATTAATCTTGGACTGGTTACATGCTCAAGACAAATGGCTTTGGAGCCGGAGCGGACGAATAAGACCGAGGTTTCATTAGTCAGAGCGGTGAGCTCCTCCATAATCGGCCTGGCGATAACCAGAAGCTCCTTCTCGATCTGCTGAGACAAGCCTCTGGCTAAATCAAAGATTCGAAGCCCCAGGCCAATCTTGCTCCTCCCCTTGCGCTCCACAAAGCCACTCTTAATCAGCGATTGAATAAAACGATATGCCGTGCTCTCCGGAATGCCCACCTTCTCCGCAATTTCGCTTACTGTAAGCGTAGTACCGGAGTCAGCAAGAACAAACAGGATATCGATAGCACGTTCCAACGTCTGAGTACCATTCATTATTACACCTCAAAATAAAACGATCGTAGTTATAAAACTCTGAACCAGTATATCATACTCTCTGTTCCCCGCGTGACCTGCGCAAAGTGATTTTCTCAAGTCGTAGCAGGACCATATTCGTCGATAACGCCAGCAAGGAGACTAGCAGCGTACCCCACACCATCTTGGGAATGGAGTTTTGATACAACCCTTCAAACAGTACCCCGCCCAGCCCTCCGGCATTAATCCAGGCTGCGATGGTTGTAATGCCTATTACGGATACCGACGCAATTCTCACCCCGCCCAGAATAACCGGCAATGCCAGCGGCAGTTCAATCCGGACAAATTGTCTCCACGCGCTGTACCCCATACCTTTAGCTACCTCAATAATAGAAGGCTCAATGCCTTGAAATCCTGAGATAACATTGCGGACCAGAATTAGCTGACTGTACACAACCAGTGCAATAATGGCCGGCTTAGCACCAAGTCCCACGAACGGGATCAGCAAGGCGAACATGCCCAAGCTGGGAATCGCATAAATAATACTTAGTACAGACAACACAGGTACCGCAATTCTCCGTCTTCTGGCTAACCAGTAGCCAAGCGGCAGCGCGATAAGCATCGCAATCAGCAAAGAAACAAACGTAAGTACGATATGCTCCCATAAAGAGATCAATAAATCATCATAATGGCGGGAAAAATAGTCCAGCATTCCAATCACCTGCCATTCTGCAGATTCAACTGCTCTAGCGTAATCTGACCTAGCCGCTCGCCCTTATCATTTTCAACAACGACATAAGGGGCATTATGCTGCAAAAGAGACTGAAGCGCCGTCTTTAGACTTTCACTACCCTGAATGGTCGGAACACCATCCGTTACAGTCTCATTCGTCAAAGCGATCATTCGATCCTCAGCCCGGATCAGGTGGAGCTGCTGGAATAAGTCATCTGCTTGAATCAAACTCGACACGAAGGAATTGCTAGGGTTCGACATAATGGCCAGCGGGGTGTCGTACTGCTGAATGGAGCCCTCATTCATGACGATCATTTGATCTCCCAGCTTCATCGCCTCTTCCACATCATGCGTAACAAACAGCACGGTCTTGCCAAGCTCCTGTTGAATCTGCTTAAAATCATCCTGCAGCTTCTTACGTGTAATGGCATCAATAGCACCAAACGGCTCATCCATCAGCAAAATGGCAGGGTCTCCGGCCATCGCTCTGGCAATACCCACCCGCTGCTGCTGTCCACCTGACAATTGGCGGGGGTAGAGCTTTTTATAATTTTCCGGAAGATGGACAAGCTTCATTAAATAATCAATTCGCTCCGCGGTCTTCTGCCGCTCCCAGCCCAGAATATCCGGCACAGTGGCAATGTTCTGCTCGATGGTCAGATGCGGGAACAGCCCCACCTGCTGTATCACATAACCAATACTCCGGCGCAGCTCTGTTACAGGCAAGCTCCGAATATCTTTGCCAAACACAGAGATGGTACCTGCGGTCGGCTCAATAATGCGGTTCACCATCTTCAGTAAGGTTGTCTTCCCGCTGCCCGATGCGCCCAGAATCGTAACAAAGGAACCTTGGGGAATACTTAGACTCGTTTCATTTACAGAAGGCTTCGGGGCCTTCGGAAATGTTTTGGATACCTGTTCGAAAACGATTGCCTCTTTCATCACTAATCAACTCCTGTAGGAAGGGGGCTTCTCCCTCTGGAGAAACCCCACTGCTTCAATTATTAATTACTTCTTGATTAGACCTTGTTCTTCCAGGAAGGACTTGGCCACATCTGCATATTCTTTTTTCTCAATATCGACTTGAGCGTTCAGCTTTTGCACAGTTTCGTTATCCAGCTTCGCCGAGATTTTATTCAACACTTTCGCGATTTCCGGGTCCTTGTCGTTAAGCTCACCACGGATTACAGGAGCAACGAAGTATGGAGGCCAGAATTTCTTGTCATCCTCCAGCAGCACAAGATCCTTGTTGGTCAAATCACCATCCGTTGTGAAGCCTACAGTGACATCGGCCTCGCCGTCCAGCACGACACGGTATTTGATACCATAGTCAAACAGCTTCATGCTCTTGAAATTCAGTTTACCGTAAGTAGCATTCAGACCTTTCAGTCCATCCTCACGCTCTTCGAATTCCGGCACAGCTGCCATGTTAAGCTCCGGTGCATACTTCACGAGATCAGAGATTTTGTAGAGATTATATTTTTCAGCAATTTTCTTAGAGGTCACCAGACCTTGGGAATCATTCGCGTTGGTCGGTTCCAGCCAGATCAGATTGAATTTGTCTTTGTAGCCTTTGGCTACTTCATCGTACACCGTTTTGGCATCCGAGTTCGGCGGCAATTCCAGAACGTTGATCAATCCGGTTCCTGTGTATTCAGGATAAAAGTCAATATCGCCTTTTTTAAGCGCTTCGTGAGCAACCAATGTACCGCCGAGGTTAAGCTTGCGATCCACCTTGTAGCCAGCATCCTCAAGAGCCAGTGCATACATTTCACCTAGAATCAGGGACTCGGTAAAATTTTTGGAGCCTACTTTCACTACAGTCTTACCGGAATTGGAGGAGCATGCGCTAATTACCAGAATTACACTTACCAGCAAACCGGCCAAAGCTAATAGTTTTCTTTTCAATGGAATACTCCTCTCACATTATCGCTGATACTTGGTGACTAATCTTTCGATTCCTGAAAAACCGATTTCCGATAGAATGGCTAATAGGGCTACTGGAAGCGCACCGACAAGCAACAAGGAAAATTTGTACATTCCCAGACCATTGATGATAAACGTACCAAATCCGCCGCCGCCGATGAATGCAGCGAGTGTGGCACTGGCAATGACCTCTACCGCCGAAGTCTTAATTCCGGACAACAGCAATGGAGCTGCGAGCGGCAGCTCGATCTTACGCATAATCATCCTCTCACCCATTCCGAGGCCCGAAGCTGCTTCAATGATTGCCGGCTCAATCCCCCGAAAACCCATATATGTATTAATAAGAATTGGAGGGCAAGCAAGTATCGTCAAGGCGACGAGTGCGGGTGCAAAGCCTGTTCCCATGATCGGTAAAATAATAACTAATACCGCCAAGCTTGGGATGACTCGCAGGGAATTGAAGAGGCCCATGATCGGATCGGTTAGCCATTGCTTCTTGGCGCACAGAATACCGAGAGGTACGCAGATGACGATCGCTATAAGAAGTGCGTAAACGCTTATGCTTAAATGCACCTTAGCCGCTTCCAGAAACCGGTCACTATTGGTTATCACATACTCGTAAGCTTCACGGAAAACATTCACCCGTAATTCCATCTCCTTCCGCCTAATTTATCATATATCAATAATTAATTACCATTATTATTAAGTCATATATACCATTATGTCAATCGGATTTATTTATTTGTTTCTTTATATAAGACGAACTTAAGTTCCAAACGTAAAGCTCAGTCGTCACTACGGTGGAATGTTTGGACTTCCGGCCGCTGTTGTCTGCAGATTTCTTGGTTTATTACCGCTGTTCGCGGTAGAAATCCGCAGACAAAGGCGGGCGCTGTCGCTCCTACAGTTCCAAACTTCCCCCTTCGTTCCTCCTCGCTTTTTGTTACTTTCTTTTGTTCGACTTATATAGAAAGTTTTATCAGAGCATGCAGCAGCACATTGGCGCCGGCCTCACAATCCTCGGGACTGCTCCATTCCAGCGGATGATGACTGATACCATCGCGTGAGCGGACCAGAATCAAACCGATTTCCGTAAGCTCATTCATTGCAACCGCATCATGGCCTGCACCGCAGACCATATAATGCTCCGGGAACTCATTAATTCTACAGCTCTCTGCCAAGGTATCAATAATCATCTGAGAGGATCGAACGGGCGGAGCACTGTCTGTAGCTATAATCGAGAGACTCAAGCTTTTCTCTTCTGCTATACCAGTTAACGCTTCTCTAATCGCTATCTCCATCTGAAGTAGCTTCTCAGCTTCTTCATGCCGCAGATCCACGCTGTATACGACCTCTCCAGGGATAACGTTAATTGCTCCTGGCGCAAGCTTTAATGTGCCTATCGTTGCCACTCCACCGTGTTCAACAGCTATCTGTTCAATGGCGAGCAGTTGCGCAGCAGTAGCCGTCAGCGGATCTTGCCGCAGCTTCATCGGGGTTGTTCCAGCATGATCCGCACGCCCACGAACCGTGACTTCAAGCCAGCAATGTCCATAAATCGCAGTAGCTATTCCAACAGATGTGCCCAGCGCCTCCAGTACACGGCCTTGCTCAATGTGCAGTTCGACATAAGCCTGGATTGATTGACGGCTGCGACTAGCGAGTGCCACAGTGCCGGGACTCACCCCCGCATTTTCCATGACTTCCTTTAAAGAGAAGCCGTTAGCGTCCTTCAGTTCCAACCATTGGTCATCCCATCCCCCGCTCATCGCCCGGCTTCCCAGATATCCTGCGCCAAAGCGCACGCCTTCTTCATCAGTAAAACAAATAACCTCCAGGGAACGAGCGTGCCGGATGCCCTGCTCTTTAATGGTACGCAGCACTTCTATTCCAGCCAGTACGCCAAGCGCCCCGTCAAATCTCCCGCCCTGGATAACTGTATCAATATGCGAGCCTGTAGCGATGACTGCTGCATCCGGGTCTTCACCTGCCAGCACCCCGATCAGATTGCCTGCTTCATCCTGCCGGACTTCAAGCCCGGCATCCGCCATCAGAGACATCACAAATTGTCTTCCAGTCATTTCTTCATCGGTGAGCGAAAGACGGGTAATGCCTCCTTGTTCATCCGCGCCAATCTGACCTAAGGCCTCAAGGGATGTCCATAGACGCTCGCTATTAATTTGTACAGATAGGGGATTAAGCATCCTCCCACCGGCTGAAATCTTCTTCATCAAATAGCAGCAACGCTTGCCCCAACGCCTGTGTTCCAGCAGCGACATCCTGAAATTCTGTCCACTCCTCCGGACAATGGCTTCTGCCATCCTTGCTCGGAACAAAAATCATCCCGATCGGCGCAATACTTGCCAATTGATTAGCATCATGACCCGCTCCACTAGGCAGACAGATGGCAGGAGCCACAGAATTACAGGCTGAGAGCACCTTCTCCAATACCTTTTCCTTGACGATAACGGCATCCGATTTCGATAAGGACTCGAGGGATATCTGCAGTCCGCGTCTTGCCGCAATCTCGCCAGCCTCAGCAGCAAATGCTGAATATACCGCCTCAGAGATTTTGTGATCCAGCGAGCGAATCTCCAGATCAAATCTAACCAAGCCCGGTACTACATTGGATGCATTAGGCTCATTGTTCATTTTGCCAATCGTGCCTACCGCATCCTTCGCATAGTGCAGACATTGACGTTCAAAGGCCAACCCGATCTCGCAAAAACCAGCCAACGCATCGTTACGTAGCGTCATCGGGGTCGTTCCCGCATGATTGGGTGCTCCCGTAATCTGGACCCGATAGCGATGAATCCCTACGATGCCCAGCACCGCGCCGAGACGATGCCCTGATTGCTCCAGCACCGGGCCTTGCTCAATATGCAGCTCCAGATACAGCGCTACCTCTCCCGATTTTCTCGCCTCAGCGTACAGACGGCTGACATCACCGCCCTGCCGGTTGATGGCATCGGCAAGCTGTAGACCTGTATCATCCCGCAGCTCCAGCATCGCCTCTGTCAAATTTCCCACCATACCGCGGCTGCCAATGGTTGAAAGCCCGAACTCGCTAGGTTCTTCCGCCGTAAAATCAACGATTTGCAGCGTATGCCGCAGCTTCAGCCCCGATTCTTGCAGCACACGGGCAATTTCGATACCGGCAAGCACGCCGATAATGCCATCAAAACGCCCGCCGCCAGTCACAGTATCCGTATGGGAACCGATCATAATCGGCGCTAAGCTGGGATCACTGCCGGGCAGAATTCCAATCAAATTAGAAGCAGCATCAATCTCCACAGTCAGTCCCGCATCCTGCATTTGTCCGGTCAGCCAGCGTCTTCCACTGTCATACTCTTCTGTGAACGGACGGCGGGTCCAGCCGGGCTTGGACGGGTTGATCAGCGTGGATAGCTGCTCAATATTATTTTGCAACCTGGATGTGTTAGGTACCATCCCTGCATGAATCTCCATGTTCCATTCCTTCTCCCTAGAATGAATTTATGCCCGGTGCTCAGCACTTACGAATTGACCATACCCTGGCTGGCCTACCACGGCTCCAGCTTCATACACCACAGCACCTCTGACCAAAGTATGGGTTAGCTTGCCTTGCATTTGCATGCCTTCATAAGCACTCCAGCCCGCACTGGAATGTAGCTCCCGTTCATCCAATGTCCAGGCAACAGAAGGATCAATAATCGCCAGATCGGCATCATAGCCAACTGCCAGCCTTCCTTTACGATGCCCCAGTCCAAATACATCTGCAGGTCTTTGACTAAGCAATCTCACCATCTCTGTAAGTGAAATCCGCCCTTTCGCCACACCTTCACTATAAATGACAGGTAGCAAATGCTCGACACCCGGAGCCCCCGATGAATTATTGAAAATGTCAGCATCCGATTTGCGCTCAAGCAGCCATGGCGCATGATCGGAAGTAATCATATCAATGGCGCCTTTAGCAGCCAAGTCCCACAGACCTTCTACATCTGATTTGGAACGCAGCGGAGGGTTGATTTTCCCCTTTGCCCCAAGACGCGGCATGTCCTCTTCGCTAAGTGTCAAATAATGCGTACAGGTCTCCGCTGTGATCTTGGCCCCAAGCGAACGGAAATACTCTGCAAGCTGGAAAATACGCGGATACGTACAATGATACAAATGCAGCTTGACTCCGGTCTCGTAAGCTAGCTCCATTACCGTCAGTGCGGCGACGGATTCGCTGACCTTCGGTCGGCTCAAACCATGCGAACGAGGATCGCTGCCGTCATCGCGGTATTTATTAATGTAGCGTCTTACGATTTCATCGTTCTCGGCATGAACGCCTACCGGGCAGCCCGTCTCTGCAATGACAGCAAAAGAATCCAGCAGTTGTCCGTCATCTATCCGCGGAAACCGGAAAGAGTCCGTGTTAAACATAGACACCTTGAATCCACAGGCTCCTGCCGCTGCCAGCTCCCGAATATGTTCGTAGCCATCCTCCTTATGGATGGTCACCAGCATAGCCATATCTACAAGGGATTCCTGCTCAAGACGCAGTCTTTTTTCCTCGAACATCTCAAGCGTACAAACCATACCCGTCGCATCGTAAGGCATCTCAATAATCGTCGTTACCCCACCTGCTGCTGCGGATGTACTCGCTGTGGTAAAACCTTCATCTAAAGAGCTATAACAATGAACGTGCGCATCCACAGCCCCGGGGAGTACAAAACTACCCTCTGCATGAATAACTTTGTCTGCCGTGATGCCATCTGGATTCTGTTGGCTTATGCTGACAATCTTGCCGTCCTTTACCCCAATCGCTGAATCATATAGCACTCCATCAGGAAGTACGAGGTTACCGTAAACTAGAAGATCATATTGTGAGCTCATGAATCACTTCTCCCTTCCAATCGAATTCCCTTGCGCATTAATTCATATGCAGCACTAATATCAGGGGTTAGTGGCCGATCCTCCGTCAAAGGCGATACCACGTTTCGAATCTGTGTATAGACCGCAGCTGATCCTTGACCTAATGTAGCTTGTGAATCACGTAAATCAACCGCTTGAGCGGCGTGAATGGCTTCCATGCCAAGAATATAATATAAATGATCAATAATATCAGATGTCTTACGAATCACCAGCGGGGTATTATTGGCGTGATCCTCCATGTCTCCAGCAATCGAGAAGTAGTCCGCAGAGACCGGATTAGAGAGCAAACGGATTTCCGCATCCAATGAAGTAAACGTCTTCTGCATCGTGCCGAAAGCAATCGTTCCTTCGTCAGGAGCTAGAAAACGCCCTAAGCCCGTGAAACGCGACGTACCTAGCTTAAGCGAGCGGTAGCAGGATATTTTGGATACATGACTGAGTGCAATGGCCAGCATCTCAAAAGCAACGGTCCACGTAGTCACGTCAAAATTAGACGAAGGAACCACCCTTCTTTCCTTTAAAAGAACACAAGGATTGTCGTCTGAGCTATTCAATTGTACTCGCAGAAGCTTGGAAGCATACGCGAGCGCGTCCCGAGCCGCGCCATGGACATGACTGGCGCTGCGAAAGCTTAATGGATCTTGTATTTTCTCCCGCTGATCCATCTGCAGCAGCTTGCCACCGCGTAAATGACTTCGGACATTCGCTGCACTTTCCGCTGCTCCGTCAAGTGGCCTAGCTTCGAACAATGCTTCCTCAAACGGGCTAACGCAACCTTGCAGCGCCTCAAGCGACAAAGCGAACACGGCATCCGCCGTGTCCAGCAATCGTAGTGCCGCCGCTGCTGTTAACGCCGCGTTGCCTGACGACAAGGCGTTAGAGCTAACAATCGCCAGCGCATCTTTCGGTCCAAGCTTTAAAGGCAGAATCCCATTGGCTTCCAAAGCGACTTGGGCAGAGAGCGTGTTCCCTTGATAGCTTACTTGCCCTTCGCCGATCATAGCCAAACCAATATGGGATAAAATCGATATATCTCCAGCGCCCACCGAGCCGCGCACCGGGAGAATCGGGTGGATACCGGCATTAAGCATATCCCGGTACATCAGGACAATCCCCGGCTGCACCCCTGTACAACCTAGCAGCAATGTATTTAGACGGGCAACAAGTACCGCTCTTACCTGCTGCTCTGTAGCCGCAGGACCCACCCCAGATGAATGAGAGTAAATCAGATTCCGATTGAATGCCTCATACATATCGGCGGTGATCTGACGGTCTTTATTCTTGCCAACACCACGATTCAGTCCATAAATCGGAATGCCTTCCGCAGCCAGCTCATGAATCAGAGCATGCGCTTCCTCAACCCGTTCCAGTGCCTCCGGAGACAATTCCACCCGGCATCCGCTGTTGGCAATCTTCTCAAGCTCCTCAATAGAGAGATTGTGCCCGTCAAGCGTAATTATAGAATCGGACAGTTGCTCTTCTGTGTCCGTAACGTTCATTTCTATTTTTCCGTCCATAGTCTAGCACCTTCTCAGTTGTAATAAAGGATCAATTATTAGATACCCTTCAGACCGTATTCGGCAAGCGGAATGCCAAGCGCCTTCTCTACCTCCGGATAAACCGTAGGGTCCTTCACGCTGGAGCTGAGCGGAACATGCTGCTTGTCGATAGCCAGCAATGAAATTTCCATACCTTCCTTCACACCACCTACGCTAATAGGCAAACCTGTAGCTACCTCAAAGGTTGTGATCACATCCGGGTAAGTTGTTAAGCGGTTCCCGTTCGCATCATCCACTGCCATATATTCATTCATGACATGCAGCGTCAACTCACTGCCAGCTCCGTCAGCCATAGTGATGGTACCAATATCAAATGCGCCGGAATAATGAACGTCCTTCTTCAGCACGACGCCTCTGCCGATCATTTTACCGTTTGTTTTCTGAACAACGGTCTCCATGATGTCTTCCGGCCCTTTCGCCTCCGCCTCGATCATGGCATAGCCCAGATCCAGCGCAATCGAAATCCCGCCAATCGCCGCATGCTCTTTCACATAAGAAGCCGGGATCGGATGGCGTGCAGATGCAATGAAGCCTCCAGACATATCAGAAGCCGTGCGCAGGATGTTGGACGTCTTCGCAGGCGTTCCTTTTACAACCAGCTCCAAGTAAGAACCGGTGTCTCTGCGGCCACCAACTACTACCTGAATGGTCTGATAGTCAAGGCGTGAAGCCAGACCCATGGAGCCCATTTTGCCTGTAGGATGCGCGCGAATATCACCAGTTGCATCCACAACCACCAAGCCGAGCGCTGCAGCAGGCAACCAGCCGTTTATCGTACTGGACATGCCGTTCTGAGGCGTCATCACTCCGACCACCTTGCCGTCAAAGTTCTCCATCAGGAGCTGAACAGCTTTGATATAGTCAACACCCCACATCTCCCATTCATTTCCGGCAGGCGCGCCAATCGCTGTACAGGTAATAATAATCGCATCATCGGGAAGCTCATCAACCGATACCAGCTTAGGTTTCGCAATGCCTACCGCCGCACCGCCAATTTCCAATCCATGATCAACCCAGCCCCCGCCTCCAGCTGCAAATACTGCTCCGCCTCTAACTGCTGCACGTACATCCGCTATCGTTAATTCCCGCATTATGCATTCTCCTTCAAAGTAGTATCAATTCTACGTATTCCTTTTTTGCTTACTTCATCTAATGCTTCCTCATACCCTGCATCTGCATATCGCATAACGCCGAGTCCCGTATCGTTATCTAGTGTTGTCTTCAAACGAAGATCCGCATCAGCCGTTCCATCCGCTACGAGTGTTACGCCAGCACTTGTCATATAACCGCTATAACCGCCACCGCCGGAATGGATCGCTACGAGATCCGCCATCGAAGAACAGTTAATCATGGCATTCAGGAGCGGCCAATCCGAGATAGCATCACTGCCGTCCTTCATATTCTCAGTCATAATGTTCGGATGGGTCATCGATCCGGCGTCCAGGTGGTCACGTGAAAAAGCAATCGGACCGCTAAGCTCGCCCGTCTTAACCATTTCGTTCACCGCCAGAGCCAGCTTCGTCCGGTCACCGTGACCGAACCAGCCAATACGCGCTGGCAAACCTTCCACCGGCACGTACTTGTTCGCCAGCGCAATCCAGTTCACCACCACATCGTTATCACTAAAATTCTTCAATATATATTGATCAATCTTCTGAATATCGCCGGCGTCCCCGCTCAGAGCTACCCAGCGGAAAGGACCAATAGCGCGCGAGAACAACGGTCTAAGGAAGGCTTCGGTAAATACCGGGATATCAAAAGCATTTTCCACGCCGTTCTGCACCGCTTGTGAGCGGATATTATTTCCGTTATCAAAAACAATCGCCCCTCTGCGCTGGAACTCCAGCATCGCTGTAACTTCAACAGCAATCGAAGCCCTTGCATCCGCCTGGAGCTGATCGGGTGCAGATTTGCGCAGCTCGGCAGCTTTTTCCAAACTATAACCGGATGGTATGTAGCCATACATCAGATCATGCGCTGAGGTCTGGTCTGTGACCACATCAGGCTGTACGCCTCTGCGAATCAGTTCCGGATAAATTTCAGCAGCATTGCCTAGCAAACCTACAGACAGACTCTCCTTCTTCTCAGAAGCTTCCTTAACCCACTGCAGCGCTTCGTCCAGATTGTCTGTCTTCTTCTGTAAATATCCGACTTCAATGCGTTTATCAATTCTGGCTTCAGATACCTCAACACATAAAATAACGGCACCCGCCATCGTGCCCGCCAGCGGTTGTGCGCCGCCCATTCCGCCCAAGCCAGCCGTTAGAATGAACTTACCGGCCAGGCTGCCGCCGAAATGCATTCTGGCGATGGATTGGAAAATCTCATACGTCCCTTGAATGACGCCTTGCGAACCGATATATTGCCAAGCTGCGGCGGTTAGGCCGCCCCAGACGATCAAGCCCTGCTCTTGATATTTATAGAAGTTATCACTCGTAGCCCATCGGCCAACGATGTTACAGTTCGCCATGACCACAATCGGAGCATACTTATGTGTACGCATAATGCCGATAGGCTTGCCGGATTGAATAACAAGCGTCTCATCCTCTTCCAAGGATTTAAGAGTATTGACAATGGCATGATAGGAATCCCAATTCCGTGCTGCCTTCGCAAGTGCAGCATATACCGTAAGTTCCTTCTGATTTTCTCCATTTTCAAGTACATTCTCGAGCATTCTCAGCAGCGCTTCCTGCCTCCAGCCCTTACACCGCAACTCTCCACCTCTAGCAGCTGTAATTCTATCCATGCCTATTCCTCCTTTTTTATCATCATTCAATAATTACTTTCTATTAATCAATAAATTAACAAACACACACCTTATAGTCAATACAATTCGCAAGATTTGCGTCAGTTTAAGTAACGCGCTAGGAAATAACCGCTTTATTGCGGTGCTGAAATAACTTTATTGTAAGTTAACATCGGCTTAGAAAGCTAATTTAATGACAATTTTCTACAGATTGATATGCTTTCTACAGCGAGAAAAAAGGAACCCGGCTCCGCTGTGGAGGCAGATTCCTTCTTTTATAATGGGATTCCTATACAAAACACAATCAATTCACTGACTCACCATCTACCAGAAGCTCGACACGTTCATTGTAGAACGCGATACGGCCAGCGATCACTGACAGCTCGGGACGAGGATCGGAGTAAGACCAGGCGATCAAATCCTCCCCTTCATTCGAACGCCAGTAACGATCAGAGTAACCTTTATACGGGCACTCGCTCCAATCTTCGGTTTCCGTCAGTGCACTGAAATCAACCGCTTCAATCGGGAAATAGTATCGGGTCGGCAAACCCGTCTCATAGACCAGCACCGGATCATTCGTTTCGGCAATCACCCGGCCGTTCACCTTAACAGTAACATGACGGCTGCTCGGCAACGCATCCACCCGATTATGCGGGTCACGCGGATGTGTCATCACCGGTTGATCTTCCTCGTACCAGCCGTCCAGTACACCGAGAAACCAGTTAACCCCGAGATAACCTTCGAGTCCCGGTTCGTTCCAGGCCCACGCTGCAAAAGGAATATGCCGTTCCCCTAAATGAAGATCAAACCACTTCACATCTGTTGTACGCGGCCGATAGAATATCCCTGGCTCCGGCACTCCCTCCGAAGGGGTCAAGAGATCTGTTCGAACGTGTTCAACCGGAAAACCGTACTCAGGAACCTTATGCCTCGGCTCCCACACTAGAATCTGCGAACGGCTGTCTACTACCGCCACATCCCCTACTACGGCTCGCACCCAACGCTCGCTCGGCTCGAACGTGTAACGTTCAGGGTACGGAGGATACCGCCGGGTCAGACCGGAACTCTCCTGAGGAAGCGCAGCACTTGGTGGACGATTAGCAAAGCGGGGAAGGAGCCCACGCTCCTCATCAGTAATGACAAATGGTACACGTTTGATAGTGTTAGCTGTTTTTTGATCAAATTGAGACATAATCTTCATCCCCTTCTCTTCTATAGAGTTAAAATCATTTAAGCAATCCTTCGCTTTCCAGCCACTCCTTGGCTACATCCTTCGGCGTTCTCTGTTTCACATCAACCTCGCCATTCAAGCGCTGCATTTTGTCATCATCAAGTCTTCCGGCAAGCTTATTGATAATCTCACGCAACTCAGGGTGTTTCTCCACTACTTCGCCGCGGATGAGAGGAATGGCATAGTAAGGCACGAATACCTGTTTATCATCTTTCAGAACAACAAAGTTGCTGAGCGGAATTTGACTGTCGGTTGTATACGCATTGGTCACATCAATCAAATTTTGTTCGATGGCTTTATAGGCCAATACTCTGTTCGGTATGTTCTTGATCTCTTTAAATTGAGGATTATACACCTTCTGGATTACCGGCCATGTATCCTCACTCATCAGAAAGTCCTGGCTTGTTCCAAACAATAAATCCTTAGAGTGAGCCGCTAAATCCGAAATACTCTTGATATTCAGTTTCTCAGCAAGCTCTTTGCGCATGACAAACCCATAAGTGTTATTAAATCCGAGCTGGTCCAACACCTCGACTTGATGCTTCTCTTTGAATTTTTCTTTTACAATATCGTAGACCTTTTGCGGATCATTTTCGGGCTTCTCTTTTAAAATCTTAATCAGAGCTGTCCCTGAATACTCTATATAAGTATCGATCTCACCTTTCTCAAGCGCCTCCCACACCGGACCCAAGGAAACTATTTTGGTGTTAAGTTTAGTATCATGTTCAATGAGCTGAGCAATAGCATTAGCCAAAATGTCCGACTCCCCAAAACCTTTGGAGGCGATTGTTATCGTATCCGCGCCACTACCCTCTGACTTTCCACAGCCCGTTACCGCCAATACTAATATGAGCGATAATCCAAGCATAACAAGAGACCGCGACTTTTTTCTCAAACCTAATCCACTAATTCTTCCAAGTAACTTCATCAACAACTTCTCCTCCCACTTGCCCATAAAAAAAGGCTCCATTCCCCTTAAGCTAAGGAAAATGAAACCTCCGTTTGTCCGGTCAGTTATCAGTATGATTATTAATATTCGATAAGTGAATATCGTAAAGCAATATTAAAACACACTATTCCGCTTGTCAATATTTTTGTTAAGTAAATTCATCGGAATAAGGAGATACCTACTCTAACAAAAACACCCACAAAGTCGATTACTTCTGATAACAATAAATAAGCGGCATTCCTGCCACTTTTCTATGGTGGACTCTTCAAATTTATGCAAGGGGACCTTCTAGTTTCTTATTTAATTCTAAAATAAAATGGGCAGCGTGATCCGTATGATTTTTGATATATACACGATAATCTCCATCTTTCGGAACTGTAATGGTCACTTTACCTGTTCCGGTTGCTACGGTTCCACTGTAGACTTCATCCGTAGAGACAGACATAATGCCAACTTCAAGCTCTTGTTCCTGCTCACATTGAACAGAAAAAATGATGTCCTCATCCTTTTTCCATGCCATTTTCGCAAAATTGTTGTCCCGTCCAGCTCCCAAGTCTATTGTCAATTTCTTTCCGTCCGACGTCTCAATCCCGCCCAATACCAAAGATGCTACCTCAGCGGGTTGAGTCTCTATCGGGCTGTCCTTTGTTTGCTCTGAAGGCAGAACCACAGCAGATTCATTACCCAGAGTAGCAACCACTCCGGCAGCAATGATTGCAATAAGCGAAATGCTTATGGCCAGCATACTAACCTTCTTTTTCCTAGTGTTCATGAGTGAAGAAAAATACGTTTTCATTCTTTTGCCCTCCTGTAAAAGAAAACCTAAATAATAACCATTAAAAATGGTCAATGAAGCAAGTCTTGTGTCCCTAGACTAATCTGCATATCTCGCCATCATGTATGTACTGTAATATTTTCCGTCTGACAGGATGCGATCCTTCTTTAATATCCCTTCGACTTCAAAACCCAGGCTTTTGTACAGCCCGATAGCACTCTCATTGGTTTCCAGCACGCCGCTTAGGATGATTTTGGTTATGCCGTTTGCATCAGCCCAAGTAATGGACGCTTTTAGCAGGTTCTTCCCAATACCGAAGCCCCAATATTGTTTCAAGACACCCACTCCAAACTCCACCTTGTGCATGAAGCGCTGCAAATCATTCCCTGCACATCTGGAATAGCCGACGATCTGACCAGCCGCTTCCGCCACCAAACATATATTTCGCAGATGAACCGTGTCCATCTCAATGATTTTTTCAAATCCGGCTTCATCAATAAAAGCTTCTCCCGGCACTCGATCCATATGTTCGGTCTCCCCATCAACCTGCAGCCTTACATCAGACAGACGCTTCGCATCTCCCTTAACTGCAGAGCGGATCGTATAAAGAAGCCCGTTTACTAGGAATTCCTGTTTGTTAATGATCATGGCGGTATTCCTTTCTACTATTATACTCCACGTTTAGTCTTCCATCTCTTTAACCTATCATCTAGTGACAAACCATTGATCAGCTTAATATTAAGCCTATCTGCTGCCTCCTTGGCCGCCTTTGTGAAATTGTTCGTCGTCACTATCCAAGCATCGTAGCAGCCGTGAACCTGCTTGCCCGCTTTAAGGCGCAACACTATATCATTTCCGACATCCTGCTTCCAGCGCTTGCACTGTACAGCGATTTTATACCCCTCTTTGCCTTTAAGGATCAAATCCACTTCATGATCGCCAGAACCACCAACTCGTTGTACGGTATAGCCTTGATCTATGTAATACAACTCCATTAACCTCTCAAAATCCGTACCGGATAATGTCCTTACGTCTTCTTTTAGAATCTGTGCATCGGTTAACTTTTTGATAGGAGCTTTTGCCGAAGGAATATTAGTCTTAGCCCTGGTTGCGCTACTTTGCCTAGCACTACTCTGCTTTACATTAGCACTCTTAGCTGGCTTCCTCGCCTTCTTGTCCCTCCGACGTTTGTTGGTCCACATTCCGCCGAAAATCTCTCCTAGAATGACTGAGCCTAACAAAATACCAAAGAAAAATCCCCAGTGCAGGCCCGGAATGCTAAAGTAAACCCCTAAGCCTCCAAGTATTAACAGCCCTCTTATCACATACGCTACCTATCTACCTTCTGCATAATACGTTTTAGCCATAATCGATCCACCTCATGTTGTAATAAGCCCTACTAGAAAGTTAAGAACTTTCTAGTAGGAATATCCGACATTTAACTTGATCATTCTTCTATTTTTCCTATATTTAGGTTTTATTCACTATATCATATTTCTGGTTATATTTGGTGCGAGAAAGCCCCCGATGAGTCTGAGTACCTATCACAATCTAATCGTTTGAAAATAAGTTATTACAAACACGCCTTTCCAGGCGCTCTCTGACTCTCCACTTTACTCTATAACGCTTCAGTAAAATGATTTGAACTCAAATTAAAGTCCGCATATAATACAGTCATAGGTCGTGAAGCACACGCCGCTCCAATGCAATTTCACACTGAATTGATTTCAGGTGGACATTGTTTTGGAGCGGTTTTTTTGCGTGAAAAATCAATGCCTGGTTTATCAGTTAGGTTCGTTCGTGAGTTAAGGAGGAGAATAGTGATGCAGCGATTTGATCAGCAATATGAGGAATGGTTAACAAGAAATCTGGAGAATGAGAGTAACCCCAGACGAAAGGAGTTTCTTGGTAAAGGGCTAGGTCATGGTACGGTGGAATTCCTCCGCGCTGTATGGTTCCCGGCAGTCGGAAATTTGGATCATCTGTTTCCTGAATGGGAGGTACGCGATTTTAATAATGGCTATCGCTATCTTGATTTGGCTTACATGCCAGGAGGTGTGAAAGGCGGAATTGAAATCCAAGGATTTGGCCCACATGCCAGAGATCTGGATGTCAGGCGTTTCAAAGATTTATGTCGCCGCCATTGCTTGCTAGCTCTTGATGGCTGGACTTTTCTTCCTATCGCTTATCCTTCAATTGTCGAGGAGCCCAAACAATGCCAGCAGTTAGTGCTTTCGTTTATCGGTAAATTCATTACAACGGATGTGCCTTCTACCTTAACTTGGCTGGAAGCAGAGACTTTACGCTTCGCTAGACGTCTACTCCGAACATTCACACCTTTGGAGCTTGCGCATCATCTCAAAGTATCTGATAGGCACACCAGACGAATTCTACATAAGTTAGTTGAACTACAGTTATTGGATATCACAGGAGGACAGCAGCGCTATCGGACATACCAGCTTAGAGTGTAGCGCATGTTCAGATGCGTGAATTTATAAAGATGTATGTTAACAGCACCTGAATTCCGTTACGGTAATCGGGATGCGAGGAAGTCTCGCGGGCTACGGGGGAACTTGACGGGCTGTGAGCAGTCTCGCGGGCTACCGGGCGTCTGGCGGACTGTGAGCAATCTCGCGGGCCGTGGGGGCCTGGCGGGCTGTGAGTAGTCTCGCGGGCCGCGGGGGCCTGGCGGGCTGCGAGCAATCTCGCGGGCTGTGGGGAGCCTGGCGGGCTGTGAGCAATCTCGCGCGCTGCGGGGGATTCCGGTAAGTTGTAACGGACCGAGAAGCTCTTATTTACCAAAAAAACACTGCTTTTCTAAGCTTACGGACTCAGATGCAGCTATTTACAGGTATTTGCCCGTGATATGCCCGCTAAGAAGGAAATAAGCGCAACATGGTCCGTTAGACGAATAATTGCTCCAAAAAGAGCAAATAAGAGCTGTACAGTCCGTTAGACGGGTAATTGCTCCAAATAGAGCAAATAAGCGCTGTACGGTTCGATAGACGGGTAATTGCTCCAAATAGAGCAAATAAGAGCTGTACGGTCCGTAGTAGTCGTAAAGCAGAAGCTCCGGAGCCAAAAGCTATGCGGCGATGAAATGTACTGCGAAAAGGATGCATCAACGCTCACATATTGGAAACCTAGCTTTAGAGAGTAGAATCAAAACTGCAATCTCTTATCCAATATATATGTTATATAAAATAACATAAACTCCGATCAATCGTCATATTAAACTGTTAAATTATTTAAAACCCAACATTATGTCATGTATTCAAACATATTTTTCTGAAAAATCATTACTTTACGTAAATTTATGTTGACCACCTCAAATTTGATGTATTAATATGTAACATAAAACAAGACATCATGAGGGGGCCATACTATGAAAACATCCACATCTACCCGGCATAGACGTAAGCCGCGCTACACGAAGACTATTATGCACCTTTTGACAGGCGTAATGCTCGGTATCATATTATGTCTGAATCTCTATCCGTTGATGGCCTACGCTCAATCCGAGACAGATGTAACCGAACTAGGTGTCGTAAAACTGGCCGAGGCCCTGAAGACCGGCAAGATCACAAGTGTAGAGGCTGTCCAGGAATACCTGGATCGGATTAAGGCCTACGACAAAAAGATCGGTGATAAACCTGGTCTGGGTGCAATTATTACCCTTAACCAGAATGCGTTAAAAGAAGCCGCCGTGCTTGACAAGGAGCGGGCAAACGGCCATATTCGCGGCCCGCTGCACGGCATCCCGGTATTGGTCAAGGACAACATCAATACGGCTGATATGCCCACCAGCCACGGCAATCAAGCACTCGCCACCTACCAGCCTAAGCACGACGCTACCGCTGTCCAAAGACTGAAAGATGCCGGAGCCATCGTGTTGGGCAAGACAAATATGGCAGAATTCGCTATGTTTTGGGATACGGTAAGCTCCGTCAAAGGCAGAACGTATAATCCTTATGATCCTACGAAAAATATCAACGGCTCCAGCGGCGGGACCGGCGCAGCAGTCGCAGCAAGTTTCGCTGCAATTGGCCTCGGAACCGAGTCCTGTGGTTCGATTACCGATGTTGCTTCCTTCAACAATCTAGTCGGATTCCGCCCCACAGTAGGGCTTGGTTCCATGGCTGGAGTTGATTACAATCCGCTAGGAGATGCCATTGGACCTCTGGCGTTGTCCGTTGAAGACGCAGCGATGCTACTTGATGTTCTTGCAGGCACAGACCCTAAAGATCCCTGGACCGCAAAAGCAAACAGCTACAAATCCACTTCATACCTGAACTCATTGAAAGGTTCTTCCCTTAAAGGGGCCCGCATCGGTTACGTCATTGCCCCATTTGGAGGTTATGATTATTCACCAGGCCCTGAATCTAATAATATTTTAGCGACGGCGGAGAAGGAAATTTCAGTACTAGAGGCTCAAGGCGCCACAGTCATTAAAATCCCGCTTAACCGAAGCTGGTGGAATAAGTACGCCCCGCAGAATGCTTCCTACTGGGCAACAACCGGGCATGAAAGTTATTTCGCAAAGACAGAAGCAACCTGGCCAAAAGGTCTGGCTGGACGGACCGAACCGAAAAATGCGATTAATTTCGGTGACATCGTTGCAGGTAGCCCAAATATGGAGAAGACTACCAAAGAGTGGTTAATGGCGGACGACAAGAAGCCACTAGACAAGGCAGGATTCGCAGCAGCAGTCGCTGCCCGTCAAAAATTCGCTCAAGGGGTAACTGAGCTATTCACTTCATATAAGCTTGATGCACTCGCATACCCGACAGTCGCTGCCCCGCCTGCCAAAGTTCATAAGAATCCTGCCGAACTACTCGATTCTGAGCAATTCGGCACACATTGCGGATGGGCTAATTTCACCGGCCGTCCTGTAGTGAGTGTACCCGCTGGCTTTGCAGACAAATTCCCTGTCGGAATCAGTTTGCTCGGGTCCAGGTTTGGCGATGCCAAACTATTAGGATATGCCTATAATCTGGAACAGGCATCCCCCCATCGCAAAACGCCTGAATTGACTCCATCACTCCTACACAAGGCAGGAAGTACTGACACAACGACATCAGCAGTTTCGGCCAATTCTTCCGGAACCAAAGCCTCACCAGGCTCTGGTCAAGCCTCAAGCGGAAACGCACTCTCCGCCAGCACTTCAAGCATGTCGCCTTCTGGCATTCCACTACCAATCGCCACAGTCTTCATAGTAGCCATTGGCCTGATTGGACTCGTCGTCCGGCTACGCAAAAACTAACTCCCTAACTTCCTCAAGCATACATTCTTAACTGAAAGAGGGGCAATCGATGATTACCCCTCCTTTCCTGTCTCATAAAATCTCTTCCCTTAGACGCAAAAAAACTCAAGCGCTAACTGCGCTTGAGTTTTTTTGAATACGATGGACTCTCAGGGACTCGAACCCTGGACCAATTGATTAAGAGTCAACTGCTCTACCAACTGAGCTAAGAGTCCATATGATGTTCTTGGTGGAGCCTAGGGGGATCGAACCCCTGACCTCATCGCTGCCAGCGATGCGCTCTCCCAGCTGAGCTAAGGCCCCAAAGGGCTTGTCTTCTTCAGGTGAACCGTTCCCTGCAAGCGACTTTTATATCATACAAAAGATCAGCTCTACTGTCAATACTTTTCTCGAAATATTTTGAAGAATGGATTGAACAGGCTGCTATGACTCTAGCAAGCTGTTCGATATGCAATAACATCAACTTTCACATCAAAAAAAGAAACCATGGCATTATACAAAATACCATGGTGTAATAATTCTTTTGACAACTATTAAGAACTGAATTGCTATCTTTCAAAATATCATAACTCTCTTGCTTTAGAGTCACGTTATCACTCAATGCTTTGCAATTGCTGTATCCTTATTTACAGTCTTCTTTTGCTTAAGAACCATGAAGGCGACCAATATACCTAGAAGCGTTACGATGGTCGTAACGATAAACGCAATATGAATGGAGTGATTTAGCTCAGTAGTCGTCATCGTCTCCAATGTCGCATTCGAGTTCAATCTTGCGGATATGATCGCCATTATAACAGCAAGACCAATTGCGCCGCCAATTTGCTGACCAGTTGTAATAAGCGCGGACGCCACGCCCTGCTCTTTAGGGTCGATCCCTGTGCTGCCTGCGATGAACATCGTCGTGAATACAAGTGCTTGACCGATGCCGATAATCACAGTACCCGGAATGACTCCCCATACAGAGCCCGTAGCAGATAGCTGAGTGAGCATCAGGAAGCCGCCCCCTCCCGTTCCCATTCCCACAGCAATCGTGCCAGCGACTCCAACCTTCGTTAACAGGATATTAATCAGCCTGACTCCCAGAAACGCGCTAAGCGTAAGCGGCAAGAAAGATAAACCGGATTGAATAGCGGAATAGTGCAGAACATTTTGCGTATACAGCGTCAGGAAGTAATAGAGTGTACCGAACGATGCAGAAAACAGGAACGCGGTCAACGCGGCTCCAGTCAAATTGCGGTTGCGGAACAAACGGAATGATAGCAGTGGCGCTGCCGAACGTTGTTCGATGGCGACAAAAGCGATAAGTAAAACAACGCCGACCAGGACAAATGGCAAAGTCCCAAGGCTAAACCAGCCTTCGACTGGGGATTGAATGAGATAGTACACGATTAGCAGCAATCCTGCTGTGACCGATAGCGTGCCGCCAACGTCGAAATGTTTTGCTTGGGACGAAATCTTGCTTTCTTTGAGCACGATCGGTGTCATGACAATAGCGAAAAGCGCGATTGGCACATTCACGAAGAAGGTGGCCTCCCATCCGAGGTAGCTTGTTAAAACCCCACCAAGCAACAGACCAAGAGATAAGCCCACTCCGCCCATTGAAGACCAAATCCCCATCGCTCGATTGCGCTCAGCACCTTCTTCGAAATTGGACATGATCAGTGATAATGTGGCCGGTGACAACAGGGCTCCTCCAAGTCCTTGCAATCCTCTAGCAATGATTAATATGAGTTGGGATTCCGAAAGGCCCCCTAGCAACGAACCTAAACCGAACAAGGCCATGGCAATAATGAACATCCGACGTCTGCCCATTAAATCGGATAACCGCCCGCCAATTAACAAAAATCCCCCAAAGGCAAGTGAATAGGCGCTAATGACCCACTGCAAATGATTGGCTGAGAAGCCCAGCTCGTCGCCAAGGGAAGGCATTGCGACAAAAATAATCGTGTAATCGAGCGCCATCATCAACTGCGAAATGGCTAGAATGAACAGCGCTAATCCTTTAAACCGACTTGCATCCATAGAAGTATTCTCTCCTTTTTTAGACCAAATGGTCTAATTTGATTATATTTGACTGATCGATCTAAAATAAACAAAATAAATGAAGCAGGAAACTGCTTCACATTATCTATTAAGCACAGACAGGGTAACCGCCGTGATTTCCTCCAACACTTTAGCATCATCAGATAATTTGGCAACTTGGGTCAACGCATATCGGGCATGATACAAATACTTTGCAAGCGCAAGCAGATCCTGCTGGGTGTTCAGCTCATTTTGATCCTTGGCCCGAATCAAGGCTTCATGAAACGCCTTCTCTAGCCGAATTCGGTCTTGCTCGAACAACGCCGCGATCTCCGGGTCATGAGGAACCTGGTCGATAGCGCTATAAAGAATCAAGCATTCCTTGCGCCGATCCGCATCCTGTAGTGTCGCCACGATCTCACTGAAAATTTTCTCAATCGATTGCTTGACGGATTCCGTTCGCTCCAGATAGGAGACAACAGCCGACGATTTTTCGTTAAGATAATGCTTGACGGCTTTAACGAATAGATCCCGCTTCGTACCGTACGTATCGTATAAGCTCTGACGGGCAATGCCCAGGCCATCGAGTAGAATTTGCAGGGATGTCCCCTCGTAACCGTAATGTCCGAACACTTCCATTGCCTTGTGCAGCACGAGGTTCGTATCAAATTCCTTACTTCTTGCCACTTCAACCCCTCCTTTCTGTCTCATAGTACCCTTACCGGATCGTTCAGTCAAGAAAAAGCATAATTCTAAAAATAATTGCAGACTGATCGATCAAAAATAAACTTAAAAAAAACGGTCCCCTTGTTCCCGACTATCCAAATCACTACGCGATAATTCCCTGTCCCCCTTCCTTACTTCGTGACCACATCTTACCATTTCCAGACTATTTGGTCAAGAAAGAACAAAAACAGTCCATTCAAGCGATGCGCTCTCCCACGGATAGTCATTTACACACCCATAAACAGCTTGTCAACTGAATCTGTCATAGCCGGTTGAATAACAGCATAGAAACCTTGCAGTGCCGAAGTACCCAGGGCAAACTCCGGGAATAGATTCCTCCTAATGAAGACTAATTCAACATGAGAGCCTGGCAAGATGGTAGCTATTTTGATGGAAAGCCCAAGCGACTCATCTGTTACAATAAACTACACAATCATATTCTCTGTTTACATTCAAAAAAAGGTGTGCTACATTATTTTCACGGATATGGAAATAACTACAGTTAGAAAAAAGGTGAATTTACGATGGTAGAAGAAAATGCGAATGTGCGTCAAGCTGTTAAAGTGTACAAAGCGCTCGGAGAACCCACGAGAATCAAAATTGCCCTGCTCCTTACGGAGGAGACAACTTTGTGTTGCTCGGATATCGAGTCTAAGCTGGAATCGGTGGCCAGCTCAACGCTTTCCCATCACTTGAAGCAATTGACAGACTGCGGACTGCTAAACTTCCGCAAAGAAGGAACGTATATCTACTACAGCGTAAACCGCGAAATGGCACAGAAATATGCGCCTTATTTGCTGGAGTAATTTTTTTTCAACATTATTTCTATAGATTTAGAAATATAAAATATTGAAGTATAGAGAGGAGCTTTACCAGTATGTCGAACGCATTGAAAATTTATATGCTGGCTATGATCAGCTTTCTAGTTGGGACATCCGAATATACTATTGCAGGGATTTTGGATAAGGTTGCTGTAGATGTAGGTGTCTCCGTATCGGTCGCAGGTCAGCTGATTACCGTTTTTTCGCTGGCCTATGCCTTCGGCACACCGATCGTCATAGCCGTCACTGCACGTATGGAGAGACGTCAACTTCTGCTTTATGCGCTTGGTGTATTTGCAGTAGGCAACCTGATTGCCGTCGCGTTACCCGGCTATACATTCTTGCTCGTATCGCGTGTTGTTCTCGCGATTAGTACCGGCGTGTTTCTCGTTACCTCATTGACGGTTGCTGCCAAGCTCGCTGCACCTGGCAAACAAGGAAGTGCGATTGCAACACTTATAATGGGCTTCAGTGCCGCCTTAATTATCGGAGTTCCACTTGGAAGAGTCGCCGCTTCGGTTTATGATTGGAAGCTCATTTTCGGCGTTATCGGTCTACTAGGTTTGCTTGCCATGTTCTTAATCCTTATTGCTATTCCCCAATCCAATGGCGAGGCGCCTGTTCCGATAAGCAAACAGTTTGCACTGTTGAAGAAACCTGAAATTGCGATCGCGTTGGCTGTCGCCTTCACGTGGATTGGTGGATACTCTGTTGTTTACACCTATATTTCGCCCTACTTGCTGACCATAACCAAATTAAGCGAGCAAAGCGTAAGCATCGCACTCTTCTCTTTCGGTATCGCCAGCTTGCTTGGCTCTAAATTCGGCGGCTACAGCACCGATAGATGGGGAGCTCCCCGTACATTAGTCATCGGAATGCTGTTTAATACCATTGCTCTAGTTCTGCTCTCACTAGCTGGACAATCGCCATTGATCGTATTCCCGCTTCTGATGTTTTGGTCTTTCACAGTTTGGTCTTCCAGCCCTACCCAGCAGTTTTATTTATTGTCACTTGCTCCAGAGGCATCCGGCATTATGCTCAGTATGAATACCTCCGTGTTGCATCTTGGCATGGCCGTTGGTGCTGGTCTTGGCGGTGTTGTCGTCGAGCAGGCATCACTGAGCTACATCAGTTGGATCGGCGCAACGAGCGTCATTCTGGCTGCTGTAACTGCCGCTACCTTCTTCCGTATTTCCTACTCGCGCAAACGCCGCGAAGAAGTGAAATGCAGCCTAATCGAGACGTGTGCGTAATTCAAATCTTCCCAAAAAAGCCAGGCTGCTGATTAACGGCACCCTGGTTTTTGTTTTTCTATTCAAGTCGGATCAGGAATTTGTTTTTCTTCCCGCGGCGCAGCACGACAAGTTCGTCATATAGTTATGCATCTTGCCACTTAAAGACTCTGTGACTGTATAAAAGCAATCAAGTTGTTTCCTAATACAAAACAACAAAAAAACGGCATCTCTGCCGTTTCTTCTGTGATGGACTCTCAGGGACTCGAACCCTGGACCAATTGATTAAGAGTCAACTGCTCTACCAACTGAGCTAAGAGTCCATATAATGTTCTTGGTGGAGCCTAGGGGGATCGAACCCCTGACCTCATCGCTGCCAGCGATGCGCTCTCCCAGCTGAGCTAAGGCCCCGAAGGACTTGTCTTTTTTCAGGAAGATCATTTCCTTCAGTCGACTTTAATATCATATAAAAAATGAGCTCACCTGTCAACACTTTTTTGCAGGTTTTTTTCTGACACATTTATTTCAGTTGCAAATCCTCCTCAGTCTGCACTCCTACTTTCATGATAAGCAGGAAGTTCAACGACCGTCTCAAGGTAGCCTTTCTCAAGAGAAGCCGATACACTCCCCTTCATCCGCTCCACCAGAAGCTTAACAATAGCAAGACCTAACCCTGTCCCCTTGCTCCTGGCGTGATCACCCGTGTAGAATCGGTCGAACAGCCGCTTAACATCAAGAACAACACCATTGTTCACGGGATTACCGAATGAGAGAATGATCTTCTCTTCCTGATGTTTCAAGCGAATTTGAATTTGACCTGATGCATGCTCACAGCCATTACGGATCAGATTGTTCACGATTCTAGCGAGCATTTCCCTGTCAGCGAGGGCAAACCTTGGCGGAGTCTCCTCAAATTGAACGGACAGCCCTCTTTCCTCCAATAAGGGAACCGCTGCCGCTACACCCTCAGCAATCAGGTTACCCACATTCACTTTTTCCGCTCGGCATTCTGGTTCTGCATTCAACAGGTAGGCATATTCGAAAAAAAGCTCAATCAGCACACCTAAGGCCTCGGTATGCTTCCGGGCAATACGAAGCTTCTCCTGCTGGTCAGAAGGTAAATCACCATTCGCCAGCAGTTGCTGATAGCCCTTAACCGCGGTCAGTGGTGTTCGCAAATCATGGGAAATGTTCGCAATCAGCTCCTTAAAGTTCTTCTCTTCACGCATGGCTTGAAGACGGAGGTTCTCCTCCGCCTTTAAGCATTGATTAATATGAATGGCTAAACGATTAAGCTCTTTGCTCAAAAGGTCCAGGCTTACCGGTTGCCTTGTATGCTCTGCGAGCCGCTTGCCTAATTGGCGATTAATGCTGCGTAGCTGCTGGTGAATAAAAACAATATACACACTCAGCAGCAGAACTAAAATTATCAAAGCCCCTAATGTCAATGCCATCGCCAACGACTTCACAGCCCTTCCTTACTTAATCTCAGATTTTCTAAATGCCGTAAAGGTGACGGCGAGCATGAATGCAATAAAAATTACGCTGATACCGATCGTTCGTGCCATATCACCTGCAGTTGTCTCCAGCGCCATAAGAGCATGCTGGTTCCCGTAAGGGGTAAGCGAAAAGATACGGCTGAGCACCGATGAACTCTCACTTCCTCCGGCCAGTTGTGCGCACAGAATAGAGAAACCATAATAGATAGCAACCACGAACACTGGCTTTTTCAGAAAAAAAGCAAGCGGCACACATAGGCTTAACTGTGCTATATAGACAATAATCAAAGTCAGCATAATAGCCGCCAGCTTCCCGATCTCTGCAACCTCCATTACGGTGCCGCTTTCAGCCGTCAGCACATGCAGGAAGCCTATTCCTACAGAACCAACGTCGAACTTATACCCTGTACTAAGCCCCGCCGCCGTAACGATTGCATATGGCAGCAAAAGCAACATTAAGGCAACGGCGAGCGCAACGGCTTTGCTAATGATGATAGCGTATCTCCGGGAACCGCTAGAAATTGCGTTGTGAATCGTTTTGTTCTCAAAATCGCCGCATATGATCATACCCGCGATCACCGCTCCGAGAATACAGGTCATGTTCATGTCCGAGAACATAAATTCGATGCCTGTCATGCGGGTGTCGATCTTACCAAGCGGAATGAGGTAGGCCATAACCGCCGAGATCACCGCGCTTGCTGCTGATATAGCTATCAATACTTTGACCGCCTGCGATTTCATCAGCTTAAATAGATCAGCCCGGATCAGATTAAACATCCCCTTCACCTCCTAAACAAGTGATGAAGTAGTTCTCTAGCGTTTCACCTTCAACATTAAACTTGGTAACAACAATTCCTTTATCATGAATAGCCCTGGCAACCCGCTCCAACTGGTCTAAACAATCATACAATTTAACCGTACGATCCGGCATAACCTTATAATTCAAGGTGCCAAGCTCTGTCTCCAGTACACTCGTCAACTTTTCCGGCTGGTCACAGCGAATTAGAATATGATGCTTGCATCTCTCATCAAGCTGTTCCTGAGTAAATGTCTGCTTAATCTCTCCCTTGTGAATAATGATATAGTTGGTCGCGGTCTGATACAGCTCAGGCAGGTTATGACTGGAGATGAGAATAGCCATCTGCCGCTCTTCGCAGAGCTGCCTAAGCAAATTACGAATTTCGATGACGCCAAGCGGATCGAGTCCGTTAATCGGCTCATCCAGAATAAGCACTTCCGGGCTGCCTAAGAGGGCGATAGCAATGCCAAGCCGCTGCTTCATGCCAAGCGAAAAGTCTCTCGCTTTCTTCCTGCCCGTGTCTGCCAGACCAACCAGCTCCAGCAATTCATCTTCAATCTCCTCGTTAGGGACACCTCGCATCATCCGATGCAGCTTCAGGTTCTGCTTCGCGGTCATATATGGAACAAATCCCGGGTGCTCAATCATGCAGCCAAGCCGCTTCCGTTCCTCTTGAAGAGGGTACTTTCCGCTATGGCCGAATAGCTCGATGCTGCCTTCTGTAGGGAAGGCTAGACCAGCCAATAGACGCATCAGCGTCGTTTTTCCAGCGCCGTTTTGTCCGATCAAACCGTAGATATGGCCCCCTTTTAAGCGGATAGAAACTTGGCGTAGCGCTGTATAATCACCGTAGTTTTTACTCAGATGATGGGTTTGCACAACGTATGAGTTCATTTTATTCACCTGCCCTTTCTGCCCCCAGTATAACGATCTCAAGTTTAGAAAAGGTTAAGGCTGACATTGAAAAAGTAAAGAAACCGATAAGTTATCTCTGATGTATCCTATAGCCCAGTCCCCAAACCGTTTCTATGTACTCCTCTTCCGGGCTCATTTTTTTCAGCTTGCTTCGCAAGTTGCTGATATGCGTCTTCACCGCATTGTCATCCCCAAGGTATTCGTCCTGCCAGACCGATTCGTACAAATTCGCCTTGGTGAACACCTTACCCGTGTGCTTCAGCAGCATCTCCAGTATCATATACTCTTTGGCAGTTAGCTCAATCTCCGCACCTCCCGCCGTCACGCGTTTAGCATTCTCATCCAACAGCAGATCTTTGTGACGCAGTACCCTGCTTCCCGGTTGATCCCGCCTTGAACGGCGTAAATTGGACTCCACCCGTGCCGCTACTTCCCCTAAGTCAAACGGCTTCGTTATATAATCGTCCGCGCCCAGCTTCAGAAGATCGATTTTCGTACCTACCAGATCCTTCGCAGAAATAATAATGACAGGGGCATCGGAAAACTGGCGCATGTCCTTCAGAATTTCATCCCCGCTTTTATAAGGAAGCATAATATCAAGCAGAACCAAATCATACAATCCGCTGTGAATTTCCCGCAATCCATCCGCCCCTGTATAAGCTGACCGAACGCTGTACCCTGCAGCAGTCAACGATTCCGCCAGCATGTGGTTAACATCTTCCTGATCTTCAATAATGAGGATTGTATTCATTAGGGACCTCTCGTTTCAATTTAAATTGAACTTTAGGTTCGAATATCAGGTTCGGCGTCATCCATGTGAAGTTTGGACTTTCGGTCACTGTTGTCCCCTAAATCCTGAAACTTCTTATATAGTCCCTGATTACGCATTAATTCGGCATGTGTTCCTTCTTCTGCAATCCTGCCTTCATTCATGACAATGATCCGATCGGCTAGCGAAACTAGACTTAGACGATGAGTGATGATAATAGCTGATTTGTGTTCCAAGTACGTTTTTAGAGAAGCCACTACTTGTTGTTCAGTAGCAGGATCCAAGGCAGATGTCGGCTCATCCATGATGAACAAATCACAATCTTTATGTAAAAAAGCTCTGGCCAAGGCAAGACGTTGTCTTTGTCCACCCGAAAAGTTACTGCCTTGCTCACTGATAACCGTATTATATTTATCGGATAATTGATCTACGAATTCTTCAAGCTCTGCGTTTCTTGCCGCGATGTGAATATCATGATCAGTTGCTTGATCATAGGCTAATTTGATATTATCTTGCACCGTTCCAGAGAATAGATATGGCGATTGATTCACATAAACCGATTGACCATGGACCGATACCTTTCCTTGCGTTGGTTCATATAGACCACAACATAATTTTGCAAAAGTAGATTTCCCCGAACCGCTCGGCCCAATGACGACTACCGTCTCTCCGCTTTTCAAGTCAAAGTTAATATGATTCAGAATAGCTCTATGACTGGATTCAGGTTGAAAAGACACATCGTGAAGGGATAAGACTTCTCTTTTATAAGATATCTCCGTCTCTTGCTTCTCATTACTGTTAGAACTTTTTATTGGCGTATTATTAGTCGTTCCCACAAAATCATATATTCGCTGAAACGCTCCAATCCCCTCTTGCACACGGCTATACTGATCAGACATGCCAATGACCGGCCAGACTACAAGCTCGAACAGGACACTAAACGTAATAATCGTTCCAGGAGTCAGTGCATTTCTCGAAGAGGCAATCGCGATGAATACTAATGCCACAATGTAAATGAGATTGAATCCGCTCTCCGTAAAGGTTCTGCTCATGGTGTTCGTCATTGCAAGTCTGGTTTGCGCTTTGCTCAGATCCTTCCTTCGCTGCATGAATGGATTGAGGTATAACTCGCTTACATTAAACACTTTAGCAACGGTATATCCCTGGATATATTCTTGTGCTATTTCTCTAAGCGCCCGTTCCTTCTCTTGAACATCGCTCGACTGGGTACGAATTCTTTTATCAAACATACGACCGATCCAGAATAGAATAGGTGCACTTATAGCTCCAATCAGCGCTAACACGACATCAATTCGGATCAGATAAACAAACGATAAAATAATGAGGACAAGCACAGTTATAAACTCAATAACGGCGTCTATAATTTGCGAACTATGCTCCACATCGTCCTTCACCCGGGTGACCAGATCTCCGGAATGATATTTTTTCAATTTCTGATAAGGCATATGGTTTATAACTTCAAACAATCTAAGCGTTATATCTCTATGTACGTAACCCAGCAGCTTAACGATTAAATGCCTGTGGAGTGCCAATAAGATAATCCCTGCAAGTAGCAAACAAATGACTAGTTTAATAACATAGAATAATCTCGCCAACGTACCATGGTCTGCGGTATCAATGAACAGGCCCTGGATTTTAGCTACTCCTAATTCAAATGCAATATCTACCCCAATCAAAAAAGGAAGGAAGATAAGAATCATCCAGTACCGTTTTACATAGTGTAAAAGAAGGGACAACACTGCCCTGGTATTGATCTGCGAATTCAACGGATACCCTCCCTCTTCATTTTCTCCTCTTGCAGTAAACTGAAATACTCCCCTTGATTCCTTATTAAATCTGCATGTGTCCCTACCTCTGTCACTCTTCCACCCTCCACAACAATAATCGTATCCGCATGCCGAATCGTGTCCAGCTTGTGTGCAACGACGATCGTCGTCCGATCTTTAGCGAGCGCTTGCAGGGACTCTCGAAACTTTCTTTCATTCTCAATATCCAACGCTGAAGCAGGCTCATCCAGCACAAGAATGTTGGGCTTTCGTAAATATACCCTGGCGAGAGACAGACGCTGTATTTCCCCGCCTGACAGCTGGACACCGCGTTCCCCAATGGCTGTGTCATACCCCTGAGGGAGTTCACTAATATAATGATGAATATGCGCTAACTTGGCAGCGTTCACCACTTCCTCCATAGGCACATTCTCTACTCCAAAGCAAATATTATCCTTAATGGAACCAGAGAATACAATCGCCTGTTGTGAAACATATCCAATGCGGGATCTCCACTCCGCCAGCGGGATATCATGTATAGAAACATCGTTGTACAAAATCTCTCCTTTTTCGGGAGTATAGAGTCTTAGCAATAACTTCAGGATCGTAGATTTACCCGAACCGCTGGGTCCTACGATCGCTGCCATCTGTCCGCTTTTTATCGAAAAACTTATGTTATGAATAGTCTTTCTATTGTTGTTATACGTATATTCCACATGTTTAAGCGTAAGATCATGCCGGCCCGGATGAAATACTAGATTCGAATTCTTATTTAGATCATCCTCTTCATTGGGCAAATCTAACAGACTGAATACTCTTTGCGCCTGAGATATCGCTTGAATCATGTCTGTCCATAATCTTGATATCGATAAAAGCGGGTTCGTTAATTGTCCACTTGTTACAATAAAGGTAGCCAGTGCACCTACCATTAGTTCCCCCTTTAAGACCTGATAGCCCCCGAATCCAAGTGTAAAAATCATTCCGCCAAACGTTGCCACCCTATTCAAAGCGTCAAAGCTTCTTTCCAGAATAGAGATGCGTAGTGATCTTGCCAGCACTTGATGAAGTCTTCCTTTTAAAACACCTTGAAAGTGTTGCTGCAGCCTATAATAGGTTCGTACCTCTTCAGCGCCTTGAATCGCTTCTTGAAGTATGGAATCCCGATCCGCCACCTCTTCCCCACGCTGGTCATACTGAGCACGTAGAAATCGTGAGATCGGATATGTAATCGCAGGATAGGCCAGTGTAAAACCAACCAGTCCAAGTGTTAGAGGCAAGCTAAGCCAGCTAAAATATGCCATAGCCATCATAATCTGCAGCGCGTTTGTGATAAACGCCAACAGCTTGTCGTTCACTCCGGTTTGCGCATCCGTTACTCCGTTCAACAACCGCCCCACAATGTCGCTGCTATGATAGCTTTCGATATGCTCTACCTTTTTCAGATGAAGCTGGTTAAGAACGTGTTTTTGCATATTGGTTATTGAAGCATTTTTAATTTTTACTGTGACTTGAGTTTGCATGATATTGATGACCGTCTGCAGAACGATCGTTATCCCGGCAAGTACAGTTCCATAATACACAAGATGAAGAGATTTGGACGTCGCTCCCGCCACAATATTTCGTATTGATTCCAGATAGCCCAGATTTACAAAGGTTCCGCAAAGGATAATTAATAATAATAAAATGTACCGAAACGCTTCCGGTTTTGAGAAACTTAGCAATCTAGCAAATGCTCTTTTTGTTGAATAAGTAATCTCTTGGTTCATGATTAGCTCCTATGTATTGGAATCTTTTATAATATTTCCAGCCCGCTAACCATGATACATGAACACCTCCCAAGGTAACAAATAGTATAACCGTTTTTTATCCTCATCTTTTTCTGCAAAAAGAAAAACCCCTTGATGTACAAGGGATTTCTTCTATAGAGCCTACACGTACGTTAAGAATGCAGACACGGTCTTATTCTATTATTAAGCCTTTCTCCACAACCTCCAGAGCCTCTTCCAATAATTTAGCAAACTCCAATCGGGTCACTTCTGCACTATAATCCATTAAGGATATATTGACCCCGACGATCACTCCGCCAAAGGTTCGGATCGCTGGATCATCTGAACTGCGTCCAAGTCGCTTGGCAACCATCTGTGTCAATAGGTGCATCATCTGAGTTAAGTTATTCATCGCTGCTGCACGCAGTTCCGGAACTGCCATGATCAGTTGATTGCGCTGACGCGTTGTCTCCCATTCCTCATCCGTAATCTCCGTAATTCCCGAAATCATCGCATTCCTTACGGCTTGTAGCGGACTAAGCTCTGGTGATTGATTGTCAAAAGCATCCACAAGCAGAGGATCATAGTTATCGGTTAGCACCACATCCTCTTTCGTTGCAAAATAACGAAAAAAGGTGCTCGGAGAAATTTCCGCAGCTTCCGCAATTTGTTCAACCGTTGTAGCATGATAACCCTTCTCCTGAAAAAGCCTCAATGCGTGCATCTGCACACTCGCCATCGTCTTCGCTTTTTTCCGCTCACGCAATCCGATCTTTTGTTTCGCAGTCTCAGGCATTCCTTTCACTCCTAACCAAGTCAAATCACATTCAACATGAACCTTCAAACTTATTTTCATTGATAATAGAGTTCATGTCAAATTGTAGTCAAAAGCATAAACTATTGACTCTCATGAATTGGCAATCGTATTATTCCTTCGCTTCAAGAGCGGCAGTAGAGCTATTACGCTCCGCTGATCGTGTTCGTAAGAGGATAACTGTAAAAATAATTCCCACAACTGCGGCCCCTGCACATACCCATAACATATTGCCCATGCCAGTGATGAAAGCATTTTTCACGGAATGAACCAGAGAGTCTGAGCCGGTTCGCTGCGCAGCGGCTAGGCCGGCTGACACATTACGTTGCGCCATTTGGGCTGCTTCTGTAGGCCATTCCTTCAGGTCAAGACCATTGCGATAACCTGCGTTCAACACAGCCCCTAAAATGGCAACCCCCAATGTTCCGCCAACTTGTCTCATCGCCATTAGCAGGGCCGACCCCACGCCGCTTCGTTCGGGTGTGAGTGCAGAGATCGCTGTGTCCATAGCAGCGGGAAGGGCAAATCCAATACCAAGCCCGACGGCAGAAATCCAAATTAATACAAAGCCATATCCGCTTGATATTGTCGTGGCACTCCCCATCGCCAGCCCTATGCCAAGCAGTATAGAACCCGCTATAATCGCCGTCCTGGTTCCAAAGCGCGACTGTAGTACATCAGAGATTGGCGTTCCAAGCAGTAATCCTAATACTAAAGGCAAGAGTCTCAGACCTGCACTGAACGCATCCGCACCTAACACGGCCTGAAGATATTGGGGCAATACGAATAATACACCAAATAGTGCAAAAGAAATGATCGAACCGATCAACGTTCCGCCCGCAAAACGCCGAGACCGGAATAATGCCGGGTCCACCAATGGATGAGCAGTCCGAGTCTGATACCTAACAAACCATATTAATAGAAGGAAACCTCCAACTGCTGTCGATAAGGAAAAGCTATCCCCCCATCCTTTTTCACCTGCTTGAATAACACCATACGTTAAAGCAATCAGTCCAACACTTGAAAATAGCATTCCCGGTAAATCCATTGGTCGATATTCCTGACTCCGTGATTCAGGCAAAAGAAAGGAAACGGAGAGGATCGCTATAATCACTAGCGGAAGATTGATGATAAATACCGAGCCCCACCAATAGTGGTTAAGGAGCCAACCTCCAAGAATAGGACCAAGCGGAATGCCTATCGCATTGGCCATCATCCAGACTGCAATAGCTTTGGGCCTTTCCTTCTCCGTGAACAACACTGGAATTACAGCCATAGATAACGGAACAATCAGGGAAGCGCCCAAACCAAGAAAGGCACGTGCGGTTATGAGCTGCCAAGATGATACGGAATACGCACAAGCCAGAGAGGCTGCACCAAAGATGAGCAACCCGGTAAGCAGCATTTTCTTTCGTCCGATCCGGTCCCCCAGCATCCCCATCGGCAGCAGCATAGCGGCAAAAACAAGATTATAACCGTTGGCAAACCATTGAAGCTCAGCATTAGTTGCGCGTATGTCTTGAGCCAACATCGGCAACGCCAAATTCAAAATCGTCATATCCAGTCCGATCGCAAGTATCCCGAATGCAAGCGAAGCCAGCACCCACCATCTTTGTTGATTTTGCGAACTCATATTTAACCCCCTCCAGTTATTGGAATTAACTTTCTTTTGATAGTTTATTTATTTTGAATGTAACTGTCAATATTTATTTCTCGATGTTTAAGGTAGGCACTTCTTTGTCTCACCGGACCAACTTCTTCAAACAACAAAAAACCGCTTCACATTGAAGCGGTATCTTATCAGATGCTTGACTTAGACTATACTCTCAAGCTTAAAGTTCTTTTTGCACCCGCTGCAAATCTACTTTAGAAAAGGTGAATAAGATATGAAATATATGGCAGCCGTAATGACAGGCTCAGCATGTTTTGGATTACTCTCCACAATCGCAGTATTGGCTTACGGCAGAGGCTTCCATCTTGGAGAAGTCGTGGGCTCACAGTTTTTTTGGGGATTTGTCTTATCTCTTGCTTTTTACTTGGTGAAAAATTTGAGCACAAGCCGGCACAAACAGAAAGCAGCATCTAACCCTACGGACGACTCGAAATTAAGCTGGAAACAAAAGCTGACGCTGGTCAGCGCTGGTTTTCCGCTCGCTGGAGCTGGATTGGTTTACTTCAAGTCGTTAACCTACGTACCTGCTTCTGTTGCGATTATTTTATTATTTCAATTTATTTGGATCGGCGCGCTTATCCAATCCATTAGAAACAGACGTCTTCCAGACCGGATGACCGTTATCGTCATCGTAATTCTGCTGCTCGGAACTGTACTGGCTGCGGGTCTTTTGGATGATGGAATTAGAAGCTGGAACCCGCTTGGCATCCTATATGGCCTTAGTGCTGCATTATTGTATTCGTTGTTTATCCTCCTTAGCGGATCTGCCGTACCTAAGGCGCCCGCAGCCACTCGAGCGGTATGGATGCTGGCCGGCGGCATGGTGCTGATCTTCATCCTGTACCCTCCAGCATTTTTGTTTAACGGGAAGATTTTCGGAGAGCTACTGATCTATGGATTCACTCTAGGATTTTTGGGTTCATTTATTCCGCCGCTATTGTTCGCTTATGGCGTTCCGCATGTAGGAGAAGGAATGGCCAGTATATTGGGAGCTACCGAACTTCCAGTCGCTGTGCTTTCATCTTTTTTCATCCTGCATGAACCGATTAGCCCCCTGCGTTGGCTAGGTGTTCTGATCGTATTAACATCTATCGCCCTGCCTGAAATCATACGACGATTCACGCAAAAGCGCAGTCTCTCTAGGGCCTAAGCGGCTTCTGATAAAATGAAAAATATAGATAAAGCTCGATAATAGGAGGCCACGTTGGTCTCCTATTATTATTCTGAGTCAAATGGTTAATTATTATTTTCCTATCAAAAAAACACCTCCGTCCCCCGCTTTCAGCATGGTGGTGGAGGTGTTCGATCTAATTATATTCCGTCTTGGAAATCGGCATTCAAGGCGACTTCTTTTTGGTTTTCGAAATTTTTCAGTGTGTCTGTATATTTGTTCACCGCGAAATGGTAAGCATCTGCTCCAAGCAGCAACCGAAGCGGCGGTTCTTGAGACTTGGCAACGCTGATAATGGCTTCTGCAGCTTTTTTTGGATCTCCAGGCTCTTTGCCATGGGATTCACCATTTACAAATGGAGAGATGAGCTCCTCATACTCCTTAATCGATGATTTTGTTCTGGCGGCTGAGCGTCCGGACCAATCCGTGCGGAAATTGCTTGGTTCGATCAGCGTTACATCAATATTAAATTGGGCAACTTCTTTGGACAGGCTCTCTGATATACCTTCAACGGCGTACTTCGTAGCGTTGTAATATCCCACTCCAGGGAACGATACTAGACCTCCAATGGACGATATATTGATAATATGTCCGGAACGCTGGTTTCTCATATAAGGCAATACAGCACTTGTCATGTTCATAAGACCCCAGAAATTGATTTCGAACATCTTCCGGGTCTCTTCTTCAGCCGCTTCCTCAATGGAGCTAAAATAACCGACGCCAGCATTATTGACCAGCACATCAATCCGGCCAAATTTCTCTACCGTAGCTTTTACAGCCTTCTCAACTTGTTCAGGCTTAGTGACATCAAGTTCAACAGCCAGAACGTTATTTGTATTCCCGCTGACAAGATCAGCAATGGAAGCGAGATTTCTTGCGGTAACAACAACCTTATAACCGGCCTCAATCGTTGCTTTGGCAAGCTCTCTGCCAAATCCAGTGGAACATCCAGTGATGATCCAGACGCTATTTTCACTCATTTCTCTCTCCCCTTAAGCTTAAAATTTGATTACATCTAAACTCTAAACTTGAGAGTAAAGTCTAAGTCAAGCTTCATTCATCATAAAAAATCAGGAGTATTACGTCTCAACCTCAAGCTATGCATAGCTTTTTGACTTAGAGTATAGTCTAAGCCGTATAATCATTTACTACGTTTTTAAAAAGGTGGTCTAATCATTGGGATATACAGTTAGTGAAGTTGCCGAGATGACGGGAATATCTGCACATACATTGCGCTACTATGACAAACAGGGATTATTACCCTTTGTTGATCGGAATAAGGTAGGAAATCGGGATTTTAAAGATAGTGATTTTGAATGGCTAGGGGTCATCACCTGCTTGAAAAAAAGCGGGATGCCCGTAAAAAAAATTAGGCAGTATATTGAATGGTCCATGGAAGGAGATGCTACATTAAACGAACGCCTGGAAGTATTCGAAAACCACAAAAAGGTGGTTATTGAGAAAATAGCTGAAATGCAAAATTATCTGGAGAAAATCGATTTTAAGATTTGGTTTTACCAAACAGCAATTGAATCCGGGACAGCAGCCATACACGCCCAAAATAATTGTGTATTTACTGAAGGGATGAACTTATCAACGGATCCGAATCTTCATACTCCAGAGCTCCAGTAACTTACACTTTGCTACTAACGACTAAAATGCCTGAATCAACGCGCTACTCCACCTGCTAAGCACTGACATAAAATCAGGCCAGCCAGAAGTTCCTGGCTGGCCTGATTGCATGAAAGCTGCCTCCTCGGTCGCCTAGTTTCGAGACCTTGGGGGCAGCTTCATCTTTTTGCTAAATACTAGATTAAGTTAGATTTTTGCAGTAGCTTCGCTATAATCTTGGCAACTTCCGCTCTTGTAATTGCATCCTTCGGTGCGATGGTAGTATCGCTCTTACCTGTAACGATACCTGCTTTTACAGAAGCAGCGATGCTTTCCTTCGCCCATGCGGAGGATTGGGACGAATCTTTAAATGTGGCAAGCAGCATATCTGCTTCCCCCTCTTTAAATTCCACTTTCAAGCCAGTAATTGTCATAGCTCTAGCAATCATAGTCATGGCCTGTTCACGAGTGATTGGATCCATTGGCCCAAATTTACCGCCATTGTAACCATCAATAATGCCGAACTCATGCGCAATCTGGATCGACTCTGCATACCAAGCTGTATCCTTCACATCGCTGAACGGATTACCCTTGGAATCCCCGTGCTTCAAGCCTAAGGCCCGTACTACAATCGCTGCAAATTCTGCACGGGTGATGTCTCTAGCCGGTGTGAAATGTTCTTTGTCAGTACCAAACACCACAAGTCTGGAAGCCAGATCATTTACCTCTGCTTTGGACCAGTGACTCTCCACATCCTTGAATTTCAGCGGGTGGTTCACAAGTGTATAGAGACCGTTGTACAGGCTTTGAATTTTCGCATAAGGCACCCCGTTGATCGTTTCGACCATGGTTGGGATATGCGCCATTTGTCCGTTTTCACGAATATATACACCTGTAGTTACATTCTCTGGATTGATACTGCTGGAAAGCTTGATAAGTCTTGCTACATAGCGGTTAAATACGTCGACGTTCACAACTTTCCCGTTATAACTTCCAGTAACCTCAAAATTCACTGGAGTTACGAGCATATCCGCTTGGCCGCTCTTAACTTGTTCTTTGACTTGTGCAGCAGTCGCAGCATCTGCAATAGAAATGGCAAGTCTGAACTTCACATTGCTCAGATCTGACGGATTGCCCAATGAATCCAGCAGTCCCTTGAGATGGAATGCAGTGACTGGAAGGATATACGTTGCATTTTCTGTTTCAAAACGGAGTACGTTTGACTTCTCGTACATCAATTTTAGAAGCTGGCCATTGATCTCAACTTCAACGTCATTGGTTACAGAAACTGGAGGTACAGTCAAAGTACTTTCCGCCTTCTCTGCTTGAAGCTTTTGAATGATAGCCTCATTATCTACAACGATTGTAGTAACATCCTTGTTGGTAGCCCCACGAACCTCAAGTTTGGCTGTATCCTTTTGGATAACATTATTGATATAGAGATCGACCAGGGCATTTACGACCTTAATATCGCCTTTCTTAACAATCAACAGCATGAATTTCACGATTTTGTTATTGCTGTCTACCTCATAAACAGCAATGTATTTATTGATTTCGTCATCTGCTCCCTTAATATCGCTTCCCGCAACGTAAGGGTCTAGCACGCCTGCTCCTGTAGGAGCCGCATCACCGATTCTAGGGGCAGAAATCGTGCTGGAGGACACTTTAACGACCAAATGATTTCCTTTGCCGATATTATCAACAATTACACTGGTAGTCCCAGCTGTGCTGCCCGGGTTAAGGGATGGGGAAGGTACAAAATCATTTGATTTTACAGTACCACCACCACTTGAGCCGCCACTCGGGCTACCATTCGAAGCGTCATTTGAAGTGAAATTGACGAACTGGAAGCGGCTGAATCGATTAATTTGAATTTCTAGCCCAACCGGCTGTCCATTTTCATACTGGACCACACCTGACAGAAGTTCGTTAGTTCCATCCGTATGCTCAACAAATACTTTCAATGAGTCCAGGAAAGCCTGTTTATTCTGTTCAGGTATTGTGATTCCATTGAACGGAATGACAACCTTGGTAGCAAAACCTGAGAAATTCGTTTCGATCTTCCGCGGAATGCTCAGAATTTGAATACTCTTTCCTGCGGCGCTTTGATTTACAAGACTGCTGCTTGTGAGAGCATTTTTCGCTTCATTTTGTTCCTGGGCATCTTTGATCGGAACGAGTCTGAAGTATAAGTCCGTTCCTTTATCTGCTGAATCTTTTAATGCCGCAGCACTCAGCTTGATGCTGCCTTCATCTGTCTTGATCTCCAGCAATGCATTTTTGTCTGCCATAGCAGCTACAGCTCTTGAAGGGATTTCGATGGCGAATTCATCGGCTTTATCTACTGGTGCATGTTGTAGCTGAATAGCAACCGTACGTTTGCTATCATCTTTTTCTGATGGATTGATAGCATCCGTTAAGGCCTCTACTTTCGACGGGTCGATGATAACCGTATCGATTTTGGAGCCATTATTCAGGGTTGTCCGCAGAATCATGAACTCGTCATGGCTGGAAGTGCCGCTTGGATTGACACTTGCTTCCGCCTGTCTTCCCGTCGGTTGTCTCGTCTGATCTGCTTCCTTCCCGACCGTTTTGTTTTTCACAACCATAAGGAACGTTTTAGTAATTGAAGCATTCCCTTTTGTAATCAGAGCCGTCAGTAACACATTCTTGTCGCTGCTCTGCGGACGATTGACAGCCCCATAGGCTTTGCCATTCTGAAGAGAGATGTCGATCGTACCAGAGTCTAGCGAGGTCCAGGTAATATTAGTACCGTAAAGCCCTTGACCTAGTAGCGTAAACTCACTAGTAACAGATTCCCATGTATCTCCTTCTGTGAATGCAAATGCTTTTGCCGCGCTCAAGTCTTTTGCCGCCGCACGAACTGCATCTTCATCCGACATCCGGATGACTTTAACGATAAAAGTTTTCGTCACTTGAGCTCCTGTGACGTCATCCGTAATCGTTGCGGTCAGGGTAACGTATACGTCTTCATCGTATACTGCAGACCGGTTTACACGTCCGTTCGGGCTGATCAATTCCGGATGGCTGGACGTCCATGTAACCGTCGTGTTTCCGGACTGGCCTTTGGCAGGCAAGTTCAGCGTTTTGGTCACATGTTCTGCGTTGTCGCCTTCTTGATATCCGATACTTAAGTTATTCTTATCGTTGTTCAGATCACCCGACCCTGACTTCACGTCTTTGTCTGTAATCACAACAAGACTGAACTTCACAACTTTGCCTTCGCTGTCTACTTCATAGACACCAACATAGCGGTTAACTTTGTCATCCACTCCCGGGATATCGCTACCCGCAGTGTATGGATCGATAATTCCGGTTCCTGTTGGTGCTGCATCGCCTGTATTCGGCGTCTCAATCATAGTGGAGGATACTTTCACCACTAGGTGATTTCCGGTTCCTGGCGTTACATTTGGGATTCCTGTTGTCCCCGGCTCGGTACCCGGCTGTGGCGCTGGCTTCGGATCGAAGTCTGGCAAGCCTTCACCCGGATGAATATCTTTGGACTCCAGAATAATTAGAGTGAACTTCACGACTTTACCTGCTTCGTCCACTTCATAGATACCAGCGTAGCGGTTAACTCTCGCATCCACTCCCGGGATATCGCTACCCGCAGTGTATGGATCGATAATTCCGGTTCCTGTTGGTGCTGCATCGCCTGTATTCGGCGTCTCAATCATA